>NZ_JBHTGY010000002.1:0-227819 GCF_042676305.1 Paenibacillus sp. GCM10027630
TGTCCCTACATAGAAACGAGTGACAAGAAAGAAATGTCCAATGACACAAATGTGCCTACGTAACGTATCGAAGAAAAGCTTGAGGAATCAAGCTTTTTATTTTTTTTGTGTCATTTGAAAACAGCAGCAGCGATTAATTAACGACTATATATAGAAAAAATTCAAGCATATCAAGGCCTTTCTTGTCGGGTGACAAGAACTTGATCTCAATTGTCAAATTTCAATGACAAGAACTTTATCCCATTCCCGAAATTGACAAGAACATTATCTCATTCCCGACAGCGGTTACATACCGTGGGTATTTATACGGGCCAAATTATTGCAATCAATCAAATCAGGAGTTACCATGTCCAAGGAGGCTAACGGGGAATTCCTCCATACTCCGACGACGATTTTCCCTTCCCAGAGGTTCGAAGAATAATCCTTCTAGCTCTTTTTTTCCCGAGTCTTGAGTAGTGAGCACGAGTCCGATATCTAATTTGTTCTGTCTGATCTGAGCAATTTCCTCGGAGTTGTTTTCATCCATAATAAAATGAATGCTTGGGTAATCCTTTTTTAAGCTGGAGACCGTTCGTACCAGAGTGGACATGGCACCAGGAATTGCTGCGATCCGCAAAGTGCCGCCTGATATTTCGGACTGTTGTTTTGCCTCATCTTTAATTTCTTGCAAAATTCGTTCGATCTGCAATACCTTCTTGATAATGATTCTACGGCTGCTAACAAGGACTTCGTCTTGGCTACCTCAACGATATAGTGCAGCTGATCCAAGTTCTGTCGGATGACAAGAACATAGTCAGAATAAAGTCCGCGTAAATCGCGGGCTTTTTAATTAATCGGATCAAGTTCTTGTCAATCGGCAATGTCAAGAACTTGATCCGATTGCCGATTTGTGACAAGAACATTATCCGATTGCCAACAAGAATAAAAGGGCGCGTTAACGGGCAGTTTACGACAATAACTAAGTGGTAACATGTTCATAAATCGGGTATTGAATGCATATCTCTTTGGATCTCATCCAATATTCATGTTATTTTAATCTCAAATTAATTAATAAATGGATAATTAAGGTATGTTCTTGGAGATGGATGTGGATATTAAGTGACTATCCGTTTAAGACTAACCTTACTTTATTCAGGTATTTTGGCATTCACATTATTGATATTCGGTGTAGCCTTATACTTTTTCTTACAATTTTATATGTTTAATGATTTAAAGAAATCACTTAGGGATCAAACCGATCAGATTCAAAAATATGTAGCATATCAACTGGAGCTTTCTCCTAAAGGGTGGAATTTGTTTAATCGACTTGATGATTTTGATACCGTTAGCTCAGGCATGTTTATACAAATTACAAACTTCACAAGTGGCTATAAGACAAAATCCGCAAATCTACGGAATGTAGATCTTCCTTTTTCATCTGAGGTTTTACAAGATAAAAGAGAGGGGGATTATTCCACTGTTAGTATTCATAACTCGCCTTTTTTAATTTACAGTGATCTACTAAGATTAAATGGAGAGTTAGTTGGTGTTTTACAAGTTGCCTATAATGTTGGCGTTATTGGAAGTTTTCTTTCGAGTTTGCGATGGATACTTTGTATCTTATCAGTAATTGTGGTATCTCTAGCGACGTATTTGGGGTGGCTCTTCTCCCGAAAAGCCCTAAAACCCATATATTCATTAATAAATGCAACAAAGAACATCAAAAATAGTGAGGATTTCGGAACTCGAATAAATCATAAAGGGCCGGTAGATGAAATTGGTCTTCTTAGTGAAACTATGAATAATATGCTTGAACGTATTCAATCAATCTACGGTGAGTTAGATCAATCTTCAACGACGCAGCGGAGATTTGTAGCTGATGCATCACATGAACTTAGAACTCCACTTACAACCATTAATGGGAATGCTGAATTTCTCAATAAAGTGTGGGGATCCTTAAGTCAAAAACTTAATCATCTACCTGAAAAAGAGGAGATTGAAATTTCTTTAGAAGCTCTAAATGACATTACAGATGAATCAAAGAGAATGGGGAGACTTGTAAACGATCTTCTGTCACTGGCTAGAGCTGATGCAGGTCTTCAAATCAAAAGAGAAGTTTATGAATTAAAACCTATCATTGAAACTGTGGTAAGAAAAGCTGAGTTAATTCCAAAATCAGTTGAGTGGAAAGCAGAAAAATTAGAGCTATTGCGGGATATTTGTATCTTAGGAGATAGGGATTACTTGCAACAGTTATTATTCATTTTTATTGATAATGCCTTTAAGTTCACTGCTGAAGGCTATGTAAAATTGATAGTTGAAAGATTAGGTAATAAAATTGGATTAATGATCAAAGATACCGGCATTGGAATGGACAATAATGAAATATTTCATATTTTCGATAGATTTTATCGAGCAGACTCTTCTAGAGGAAAAACCCCAGGCACCGGGTTAGGACTATCTATTGCAAAATGGATTTTAGAAGAGCATAAAGGAACCGTTGAGGTGACTAGTTGTAAAGGCAGGGGATCTGCATTTATGATTTGGCTGCCAATCTACATAAATCCAAATGTACAAAAACACCTGGATTTGTAAGTTATTGGACTAACGGAGAACGAGAGCTTAATAACAGCAGGCTGCCGATTAACCGACAGCCAGTTGAAGTAACTGGCAGTTATCTGCAATAGTGGCTTGTGGTAAAATAAGGAATGTATCTTTGCTAACGGAGGTTTATGAAACCACGGAGGGCTTTATGAAAAAGATAATGCTTATAGGTTCTGGCGGTTCAGGAAAGTCATCATTAGCTCGTCAGTTAGGCAATATTTTAGGAATTAAAGTTTACCACCTAGACGCAATATTTTGGAAACCAGGGTGGGTAGGCACGCCCAAAGAAGAACAACGAAAGGTTCAAGAGGAACTTATAAGTCGTGAGAGTTGGATTATCGATGGTAATTACGGAGGTACAATTGATATTAGATTGCAATCTGCGGATACGATAATTTTTATCGACCTTTCTAAATGGTTGTGTCTGTACCGTGTGTTGAAGAGAAGAATTCAGTACCATAAGAAAAATAGGATAGACATGGCAGAAGGTTGTGAAGAAAGACTCGATCTCCAATTTTTGAAGTGGGTGTGGGAATATCCTGAAAAACAGAAGCCTAAGATATTAGAAAAACTTCATAAACTTTCACAAGAAAAGGAAATTATCATTCTGGGCTCCCCCATGGCGGTTAGGCAGTTTTTAGAGAAAATGAAATCATTAATATTAACGCAGAACTAATAGTTCAATCACAACACGACGGCAGCCGACACACGATCGGCTGCCGTTGTCCGTTGAAGTAAAGGGCAGTTAGGCGTGGTCGCGGTCAGCTTTTGTTGAAATATACGATTGGTCTAATTGTTAAAAATAAAAAAAGGGAAAAGGATACTTCATCATCCCTCTCGAAATCATAAGGCATGCTCAAAATAAATATAATGTGCTTGGCGAATTAAGCTAACGGGACACGATAGTACAGGAGTTGCTTGTAGAGGCTTCTTTCTTATGTTCGTTGAAGTAATGAGTAGTTATCCTTGGTAAAATCGAGGTAATTTGATTTACATTTACAGGTGGGGGGAATTATGAAACATATATGCCCTGTTTGCGGATATGATGAGTTACAACAAGCACCATATGATGCAAATGGTAATGAATCGTTTGAAATTTGTGACTGTTGCGGTTTTGAATTTGGATTTGATGATATCCACGATGGTCACAGTTTTGAGAGTTACAGAAATAAATGGATGAGCGCTGGAGCGACGTGGCTTAATAAACAATCAAAACCTGAGGTTTGGGATTTAAATCAACAGCTGAAGAAAATCGAAAGAATACAGCCGATGTATTTCCCATTTTGGAAAAAGAGAAGTACCCCGAAGTGGATTGAAGCTGGAAAGATATTCGCATCAAATTCAACCGATAAAGTACCTTGTCCAGAGTGTAGTTATCATTTTCTTATGGTTCAGGATGTTCCCATTAAGTATGCAAACAAGATTGAAAGAATTATTTCATGCCCATCATGCTTCGCGAAGAACATTATTTTAATGCCATCCAACAGTTGACCGATCAACTAACGGGAAACGATAGTGGAGGAGCTTGCCTCGCGGCAGCTCCTCTTTTTGTTTAATAAAGTAACGGGCAGGATACTTTCATCATTTATCGAATACCTAAAATACGAATCTAATTGTTAAATTTGAACCCAAAAATTATTTCAAACCATTAAAAGGGATTGTGAGGTTATTCATACATGGGAGCATGGGGAATTGGAAATTTCGAAAATGATACAGTACAAGATTGGATAATTGAACTTGTAGAAGCTCAAGATATTAATTTACTTTCGGAATCTATTGAAATGGTTTTAGAAGACAATTACTTAGATGCAGATGTAGCATGTATTGCCTTAGGAGCAGTAGAAATACTGGCAGCGTTACAAAATAGACCAGGGAAAGAAATATATGAAGATGAACTTCAAGAATGGATAGTACAACATAAAGGGCAAGGGACAAACCTATTAGAGAAATCCCACAAAGCTTTAGAAAAGATACTTGCGGAATCTGAACTTAAAGAATTATGGGAGGAAACAGAAGAATACGGGAACTGGGTAACCACAATAAAGGAATTGCAAAGAAGAATAATTATTTAAGGGGAGTACTTAAGATGCAGTAAAAATCTCCTTTGTTTATTCCGCTAACGGAAGCGATAGTTAAATGGTGACACAAAGGCAGCCGACCAAATCGTTAGGCTGCCTTCTCCACGCAAACGGGCAGATATTAGGTATAGATAAAGACTTAATGATTCAGTTCGGACACAGGGGAACACGGTGTTTATTCTATTGGGTTTTGTGGATGAAATAAGGCAATATATCCAATGGGAAGATATTAAACCCTATTTTTTAATCGGAATCATGTTGAAAATGGTTTGGACTCATAAGCGGAATGGCAGGAGTTATTTCCTGAGTATGGATGATGATATCGAACAAGTCGGCGAGTGAACCCTTCATGAAAAAGGTGGAGTCTTTCTCCGGGTTGTAAGATGGTCCAATAACGCGCGTCTTGATTGGAGAATGGAGCCAGGCAAGAACAGGGCCTGATTGCTCTGCATGCAGATCGAGAAAGAAAAAATCAGGATTAGCCTGACCTAGTATGGATTCTGCAAATTCTGGTGATGGAGTTGGGACATGATCAGTCCCTAATCCGTGGTGAAACGTTAAGCCAATAGATGTGTAAGCCAATCCGAGATAATCTCTCAAGTAACTCCCAGCGCTATGCCCCGCTTTGAGCTGATTACCGCTAGCTGTGTGCGCGATTCCTCCCCAATAGACAATCGTATCTCCGGTATGTTCATGCCACCATGTGATATTCCTTGCACCTTGTTGGTCAAGGTTATCTTGGGAGTGATCTTCGTAGAATCCGGTGATGAATCGGGCATAATGTAGAGCGAGTGCGCAGCCATCATGGTCTGGAAGAACTGCTACAAGCTGGTATGCAAGGCGTGCATGATTAATGAAATCTTGTATGTCCCTAAGGTTATGAATTAAATGTGTATGGCCGGATCCGTGAAGTAATTCGCCTTGAGAAGGTTACGAATATCAAGATGGATTTGATTAACGATATTCCGGTGAAACCGATCTACTAATTCCATCATTCAAGTCAAACAACCTCTTAACGCCATGCAGCAGAAGGCTTTGGGAGGTTTTTTCTGTCCTAAGTTTTGCACAACAAACGAGCTGGATTCCTATTGGCGATATCCTTCGGAAATATCGTTCCGCCAATAGACAATGGTGTGGATGAGACGTTACAATGGACTAACAACCAAAGAAGGACCAACACGAAAGACTGCCATTGCGTATGGAGGCATCTATGCTTAATTTGGACATAAGTAAGCCGGATGAGCTGGCGAAAGTAGCTCACGCTTTGTCTTCCGAGGTTCGGATCAGCATCCTTCAATTGCTGAATACGAGAAACATGAACATTATTGAGATCGCGGAATCGATCCATATCCCGGTATCGACGGCCGCCTCTCATATTCGCATCTTGGAGAAGGCCGGTCTGATTTTGACCGAATTACAGCCCGGCATCCGGGGGGTTATGAAAGTATGCAGCAGAAGCTTTCATGACGTCCATATTAACTTGAATCCCGGCACTTTTTTGCTGAGCGGTAAGCATACCTACGAAATTGACATGCCGGTAGGGCAGTTTGTCGATTGCGAGGTGTACCCGACATGCGGTATGGCCAATGCCTTACAAATGATCATTCCTGAGGATAGCCCCTCCAGTTTTTTTCATCCTAACCGGGCAACGGCACAGCTGATCTGGTTCCGCAAAGGATATGTTCAGTACAAATTTCCGCTTGGAGTATCCAACAAGTCCGGGATAGAATCGCTGCAATTCAGCCTGGAGCTTTGCTCGGAAGCTCCAAGCTATGATAACGACTGGCCGTCGGATATTACGGTATGGGTCAATGACATGGAAATCGGAACGTGGACGTGTCCCGGGGATTTCGGAGACCGGAGAGGACAATTGAATCCGGCCTGGTGGTCTGAGCACAGCACGCAGTTCGGAATGCTAAAAACGTGGAAAATCGATAAATCCAAGTCATCTATCGACGATGTCTCTATTTCGACTATTAACGTCGCGGATTTGAAGCTGTCGCAGGGCGATTTTATTACGTTCAAGATAGGGGTAAAATCGAATGCAGTCCACAAGGGCGG
This sequence comes from Paenibacillus sp. GCM10027630, assembly GCF_042676305.1. NCBI lineage: Bacteria > Bacillati > Bacillota > Bacilli > Caryophanales > Paenibacillaceae > Paenibacillus > Paenibacillus sp. GCM10027630. Next base: position 6,723 of record NZ_JBHTGY010000002.1, read on the forward strand.
CATTAACTTGTTTGGCAAACAGTTCGGAGACTTTGAGCAGGATATCAAAATGAAAGTTTCCTACATAGAGTGAATACGGATGTTTTCAAGAGATTACCGCGGGTAGTCTTTTTTTTGCGTGGCGATACAAGTTGTCCATTCATTACAAAAATGTGGTATCAAATGATCCAACGACAGATGAAAATAAGCGGAAAACATCCGCATGGCTTCCCCGATTTTCTACTGATCGAAATAAGAATAGATGGCATTCTCTGACCTATCGTTACATAAATATTGTAATGAAACAAAGATCTTGTTTCGGTAGCGAATGGAAAACTATGATAAAGGGGAGTGTAATCTTTGAAGAAAGGGCTTTCATTTTTATTGTCGCTGATTCTTGTCATTAGTTTGCTTGCAGCTTGTACATCCGGCACAAAAACCGCGGAAGGGGACAATAAGCCGCCTTCCGCGAACGAAAAGGTTGAGCTGGTGTTCTGGTCCTTATTCAGCGGGGGCGACGGAGATTTTATGCAGCAGATGATCGATTCCTTTAACAAAGATAATCCGAACATCCAGATCAAAAATGTGAAGCTGGAATGGGGAGAATATTACACCAAGTTGATTACCGGCGTATCGTCCGGCAACGGGCCGGATATCGGCGTTTCCCATACGTCCAAACTTCCGGAGCTGATTAAACAAGGCGTCGTTAGCGAACTGGATCCGGTAGCCAAGGTAACGAACCTGGATTGGAGTACGTTTAATCAGAACATTTTGAGCGCTACCATGCTGAACGGCAAGCATTATGCCATTCCTATCGATACGCACCCCTTCATCTTTTTTTATAACAAAACGATGCTGAAGCAAGCAGGCTTGCTGGATGACAAAGGCAAACCGATCATGACCCAATCTGCGCAAGGCTTTGTCGATTTCGCGGTGAAGCTGAAGTCCAGCTTGCAAAACAACCAGATGGCATTCGCCTTCCCAAGCAAAGGAGACGATCCATATCGCCTCTGGTGGGCGCTTTATCATCAGCTCGGCGGGAAGGACGTTGTGGCCGATGATTTGAAAACGCCCTCGATCGACATGGCAAAGGCGGTTCAAGCTGCCAATTATATTAAAGATTTGTACCACAAGCAGCAAGTCATCCCGCTGAATCTTGAAAATTTCACGAAATCGTTCCAGGCGGGTAATGCGGGATTTTTCATGTCGGGAGTATGGAACACCGGCACGATGGAGCAGACGAACGGACTGGAATTCGGCGTCATGCCGATCCCTAAATTTTTCGACAAGCAGGCTACGTGGGGAGATTCCCATACGCTGATCCTCCCGATTCAGAAGAAACCGGATCAAAATAGACAAACAGCGGCACTCGCCTTTATGAACTATATTGCCGATCACGGTCATGTATGGGCTAAGGCCGGACATATCCCGGCGAAAGCCAAAATCGTCGACGATGCGGAGTTCAAGAAGCTGCCTTATCGAAGCGATTATGTTTCCGTGGCCGATACCGTTACTTTCAACAAACCGTCGGCCTATAACTGGGCGTTGAAAACCGTTATCATCCGCAACCTGGATACGATCTGGAATAACAGCGTTCCGACTGAAGACGCCTTTAAGAAAATGTTGGAGGAAATGAAGGCGGTCATTAAGTAATCGACTGACGAAATCTTACGTCCGGAAGCTCGGAGGCTTCCTTCGGGCTTCTTTTGGATCTTGAGAGAGGTGCGCGATGAAGAGCAAGAAACTGATAGGGGATATAAAGGCTGTTCCGTTTCTTCTTCCTTTTTTTGTCGTCTATGCATTGTTTACGGTCTATCCCATGTTGAAAGGCTTGCAGATGAGCCTCTATCAATGGACGCTGATTAGACAGATGGATTATATAGGATTTGCCAACTATTCGGCTATGTTCAAAGACCGGCAGTTTTGGGAGGCATTATGGAACACCACCTTGTTCGTGTTGTTATCGACTCCAGGGATGGTTGTACTGGCTTTAGTTTTGGCGCTTTTCGCCAACATGAGAACGAGGTTCCGGACATTTCTCCGCAGCAGCTTCTTTTTGCCTAGCATTTTATCGGTCTCCGTTATTTCTTTCTTGGCCATCTTTATGCTGCAGCCTTACACGGGCTTTGTGAATTCTCTGCTTCATTTGATGGGGAGCAAGGCGGAGCCGTTTTGGCTGGCAGACAGAAATCTCGCGTGGGTATCCATTATAGGCGTAACGTTATGGTGGACGGTCGGGTTCAATATGATTTTGTACCTGGCTTCCTTGCAGGATATCCCGGATTATTTGTACGAGGCGGGAAAAATAGACGGAGCGACGGACGGTCAGTTGTTCTGGAATGTGACGCTGCCTCTCCTTGCGCCGATCACCCGGGTCATTTTACTTCTGCAAATCATTGCCTCCTACAAGGTGTTCTCACAAATTTGGCTCATTACCAAAGGGGGGCCCGGCACGAAAACAAGGCCTATCATCCAATACATATATGAAACCGGCTTTAAAAATAACGATTTGGGCTATGCAGCTACGATGTCTTACGCGTTGTTTGTCATATTGCTCGTGCTCTCCTTTATCCAACTCAAGCTAAAGCCAAAGGAGGAGGTTTAGGTGAAATCGGTCTCTTTGCTACAGTGGATCTTGCTAGTGGCTGCCTTAAGCCTTGCCGTATGCTTTCTAATCCCGGTTATTTGGATGCTGTTCGTCTCCGTTAAGACGGAGGGTACGCCGATCAAAACATTAATAGATTGGTTTCTTCCGCCTTATACCTTCGACAATTACGCCAACGTGCTTGCCAAAACGCCGATACTCCGGTGGATGGGCAACAGCTTGTTTATCGCGCTGATCAAAACGGTACTGACCGTTCTATTCACTTCTTTGGCCGCTTTCGCGATATCGAAATTGGATTTTCATTACAAACATACGATCTTTTTGTTTTTTATCGCCGGCTTGATGATCCCCGGAGAAGCGACGATCATTCCGTTATATGCCGTAGTGAAAGAGATGAACTTGCTGGACAGCTACCTTGGCATTATTTTACCGGGAATCGCTGCGCCGCTCGGGGTTATTATTCTAAAAAGCTTCTTCGACGGCGTCCCCAAAGAGTTGGTGGAAAGCGCAGAAATGGACGGGTGCGGATCCTTCAAAATTTACAGTCATATCGCCCTGCCTCTGGCCAAACCGGCGCTGTCTTCCATTGCCATCTTCACCTTCATCGGTTCGTGGAACAATTTCCTGTGGCCTTATTTGTCCATCACAAGCGAGGAGCTATATACACTGCCTGTCGGTATTCCTACGCTGCTATCGAATTATACAGTGGATTATGTAACCCCCATGACGGTTAACGCTATCACTTCCATCCCAGTCATCATTACGTTCATGCTGTTTGAGAAACAAATTGTCAAAGGGATCAGCTTCAGCGGAATTAAAGGATAAGTGGAGGCGTTGTTGACATGAGTAAAGAGAACAAGGCCGTACGGCAGGAATACCCGAGACCGCAGTTTGTCCGAGCGGATTGGATGAATTTGAACGGGGAGTGGGATTTCCGTTTTGACGACGGCAACCTGGGCGAGCAGCAGCAATGGTTTAACGGGGCTACGATGGATCGTACTATTATCGTTCCTTTCAGCTATGAGAGCAAAGCAAGCGGTATTGGGGAAGAGGCGCATCATAGCAACGTATGGTATCAGAAGAAAGTAACGCTTCCCGAGAGGTATAAGGACAAGAGAGCGGTCCTCCATTTTCAGGCGGCGGATTACCGGACTAAAGTATGGGTTAACGGCAGGTTTATCGGCCGGCACGAAGGCGGATATGCCGCCTTTTCGTTCGACGTTACGCAGGCGCTCGATGATTATGCAAACGAGCAGACGATCGTGGTAAAAATCGAAGATAGCCTGAGCTGCTTCCAGCCGAGGGGCAAGCAAAGATGGAAGGATGAAAACTACGGCTGCTGGTATACTCAAACGACCGGCATTTGGCAGACCGTATGGCTGGAATTCGTTAACGTCACGAGCATTGGGGATGTGAGAATAACGCCGGACATCGATACCCGCTCGGTCCACTTCCAATATAGAATTAACGGTTCAGCAGGGCCCCGTCTTCGCGTCGAAACCGCTATAACGTTCCAGGGGAAGCCCGTGAAGCATGTATCCGCCGTCGTCGACCGAGAAACGGTCAGCTTGAGCCTCGACATAACGAGCGACATTCACGAGTGGAGGGTGATGCTGTGGCAGCCGGGTCAGCCGAACCTGTATGACGTGGAGTTCGTTTTGTACGACGGCGACAAGCCGGTCGATCGGGTTACCTCGTATTTCGGCATGCGGAAAATATCGATCGAGAACGGGTTCATCTATTTAAACAACCGGCCGTTGTATCAGCGATTGCTGCTCGATCAAGGTTATTGGCCTGAAAGCCTTCTGACGCCTCCGTCCGAAGAAGCGATCATAGAAGACATCGACAAGACCCTCGAGATGGGCTTCAATGGCGTGAGGAAGCATCAGAAAATCGAAGACCCGAGTTTTCTGTATTGGTGCGATCGGAAGGGGCTGCTCGTCTGGTCCGAGATGGCGGCTACCTATGAGTACTCCGATGAAGCGGTGCGCAGCTTTACACAGGAATGGGCGGATATCGTCTGCCAGCATTACAATCATCCGTGCATCGTCACGTGGGTCCCGTTCAATGAGTCGTGGGGAATTCCCCAAGTATTTACGGACCGGAAACAGCAGGCATTTACGGAGGCGATTTATCATTTGACGAAGTCGCTCGATGCGACAAGGCCGGTCGTAGTGAACGACGGATGGGAGCACACGGTTTCGGACATTCTCACTCTGCACGATTACGAGGAGTTTGGAGAGAAGTTCGCTTCCCGTTATCGGTACAAGGAGCCGATCGTACGCAACGAGCGCTCCTTCAGCAAGCATAAGCTGGCTTTTGCTGGGGGGTATGAATACAAGGGACAGCCGATTATCATCAGCGAGTACGGAGGCATTGCCTTCAAGGACGGAAAAGGCTGGGGTTACGGCAGTATGGTGCAGTCGGAGGAAGATTTTTTGCGGCGGTATCAAGAAATTACGCAAGCGATCAAAGACGTGCCTTATGTTTGCGGTTACTGCTACACGCAGACAACCGATGTGCAGCAGGAAATTAACGGTTTGCTCACGGAAGACCGGCAGCCGAAGATAGATTTGAAAAAAATCAGGGATATCAATTTGGCGTAAAATTCGTGGGGAGAAAGACTTGGTGCATCGGGCAGTTTAGTTGAATAAGTCATAAATTGAATAGTTTAAAGTTATAGAGCATTCTTTTTAATGAGGAATGCTTTTTTATCTTTGTCTAAAATAAAAGGATAATTCTATAACAACAATATGCTATACAATGTAGGGAGATTTGTGTCATTAATGTAGGCACATTTGTGTCATTAGAAGACAACCGATGTCGGGTGACAAGAACATAGTAACATTAAATGCCGCATAAATTGCGGTTTTTTTGTTTTATGTTATCAAGTTCTTGTCAAAATGAATTGACAAGAACTTGATAACATTCCCGATGGTTGACTAGAACTTTGTAACATTTCCGACGTAGTCACATTACTCATTGAACAGCGTTTTAATTGAGGTAACAAAGAACGTTAGCGCAATAACCAGAGAGCAACTCGCCACAAGGCAGTTGCTCCCTGCATTCGTTAAAGTAACGGGCAGTTTAGTTATAATTGTTCTCTATAAGCAATGCCTTGTAGTATTTTGTTAATATTAAGGGAGTACGTCCAATACTTACAGGCTAATATCTGTAAAAGCGAGGAATGAAACTTAGTGACTCAGGAAGAAGTGTTAAAAGGCGGTAATGTAAATCAAATAATTCGAATGTCGAACACGGTTCGTCGACCTATAGGTATTTGGAGTCCGAATATTCATGAACTACTAGTTCATTTGGAAAAGGAAAGTTTTGAAGGAGCACCAAGATTTCTTGGAATCGATGACTCTGGTCGCGAAATATTGACATTTATTTCTGGAGAAGTACCAGGGAACAATTATCCGAAACTTGAACCCTATATGTGGTCAGACGAAACTCTTGTGGGTTTGGCATGTCTAATGCGCAGCTTCCATGATGCGACTAACGCGTTTACTCCCACTTTGGAGGCTAGATGGCAACTTAGCTATGCTGAAAAGGCTGAACACGAAGTGATCTGTCATAATGACGCAGCATTATATAATGTTGTCTTTCAAAATGGTGCTCCCGTGGCACTAATTGATTTTGATATGGCAGGTCCAGGACCGCGTATATGGGACATTGCCTACACCCTTTACACATCGGTTCCGCTCGCGAGTTTCGCACCTGACCAATTTTCTGAAACAACGGTACCATATCAAAATGAAATACACGCCGCAGAGCGTGGTCGGCGAATTCATTTGTTTTTTGAATCTTATGGAATTCCTGTCCCAAATAATTTGCAGCAATGGATTCTACAACGTTTAATAGTACTGTGTGATACGTTGAGAAATGGTGCCGCCGCAGGGAATCCAGCCTTTAAAAAAATGGTTGATGAGGGGCACTTGGCGCACTATGAAAAAGAGGTTCTTTTTGTACAAGATCATTTCGATGAATGGATGTAGAATCGAATTTCCCGCTAATAACAAATTGAAATATGGAATTAATTAGTAATTTGATTATCCTGTTAAGGGTCTTTCCGATTACGCCCTTATCCATTATAGGTGGTGGCCTCATGACCGATTCTTTACTAATTATAATGTGGAGTATCATTATCATCTTTGCTTCTGCAGTATTCTTTAGGATTGTATTGAAGAGACAAAAACTTACCATTGATTTGTTGCGCCTTATAACAAAAGAGATGGGTCTGGAAAATCCAACAGATAACGAGCTACGAAAATTGATAACTCAGGGAAAGAAAAAGAGAGCAGTCAAGATTACTCAGGAATTGTATGGTTTCACTTTAAAAGAAGCAGAGGACCACGTTAATTCACTTTAATGAGGGAAGGCAATTAGTTGAGGGATACCTGACAGTTTAAACTAAGCATTCCTGTATAGCCTTAGAAATGGGCTTTGTCAAAAAAGGAGCGCCTCGGTATGATGGGTTTGTCGACGGGTAAAAACCCAACACCATCAAGGAGGCGCTCTTAATATGAAGTTTAAACCATCGGATGGACAAAATCAACGGATTGAACGAATTATGCTAACAGGGGTAGCGCCATGGCGCTACCCCTATAATCAATTATATATAAGGTTCCTACGAGGTAGATGGTGTAGATCGCTGTGTTAGCTCCTCGCCGCGTAATCTTGTTTGCGTTACCCCATATTGGCCATGAATCCTTATGCCATATCGTAATTGATTCTTCATAAATTATTATTTAGAATTAACCATTGATTTGTTATTATTGAGATAATAAAGTTTTTAGAAATAGGTGAACAAATATTGATACCCCCTGTAGATATACATAAATGGAAAAACATATGTATGCATGAATTTAAAATGGACCCGAATGATATTCCAGTTCCTCAAAATCGATTGACAAATACCGAACTAGTAGCTAAACGATCACATGTAGACCGGTTTATAACGGGTAGTAACTTTACTGATAGCCTACTTTGGGAAGTTAAACACATACCTTTCTTTCTAGCCATAAGTGACAGTATGGGATATCTTCTAAAAGTATTCAGCAACACAAACACATTCAGGCAATTCGGAATTGCAGAGGGTGTTCAGTTCAATGAAAAAGAAGTAGGGATTAATTCAATTTCTATGTCTGCACGTTTTCAAAAACCAGTCAAAATTACTGGAAATGAACATTTCCATTATTGTCTTCAGGACAAATCTTGTTTTTCAACACCATTGCATGTTTCAGAAAAACTAAATGGAACTTTGTCAATCATGACATCGACTGAACATTTAGGCGAAGATCTTGTACAATTCTTAATCGCTCTCGTTAAAAAGACTGAACAAAACAGAATCGTTCATGAGTTTTACGAATTATACTATCAAGACGTGTACCGCTATCTCTATCATCTCTCAAATGATAAAGAAATTGCAAAAGATTTAAGCCAACAAACATTTCTATTTATATCTAAAGGAATAACGTCTTTCAAGAATGAAAGTTCCCCTAAATCCTGGATTTACAGGATAGCTCATAATACTTTTATCTCATGGTATCGAAAAGAAAAGAAATTCGTAACTCTTAATATCGATCAACAGACATTTCAATTTATACAAATTGTACAAAATCAATTTCTAGAACCACAACAATTTATAGAAAAGCGGTCGCAGCTATATGAACTTATGAATTGTGTTTCACAGCTAAAACCTGAACATCAAAAAGTAATTTATTTGCGAGAAATAAAGCTTTTAACGTATAAGGAGATATCAGACATTACTGGATGGTCTATTGCAAATATAAAATCAATGTTGTTTCGAGCTAGAAATAAACTAAAGATATTACTTGAAAAAAGCCAAGTAACTTAACGTTTCCGGGATCATATTGTGCCGTTAATTTTCTATTATTGTCGCCGTGAGTTGCAGTTGCTCGAGCCGGCCGCCGCTGGTTGACAGTGGAAACACTATCCGGAAACAGCCTTTTCTGCAGTGTCTATTCTCATTTAGCGTTCTTGTATGTGATCTGGGTTATGTTATACTTTCGATATGAGGTATACTTTTTATTTCTAGATGAAATGGACGGTGAAATAAACAATATGAATCGAACCCAAGATCTGAGTAAGTTAATTAGGTTAACCGGTGATCGAGCCAAATTGGATGCAAAAGCAAATGGCACATATATTGTATATTGTCGGGTGACAAGAACATAGTAACATTAAATGCCGCATAAATTGCGGTTTTTTTGTTTTATGTTATCAAGTTCTTGTCAAAACGAATTGACAAGAACTTGATAACATTCCCGATGGTTGACTAGAACTTTGTAACATTTCCGACGTATTCACATTACTCATTGAACAGCGTTTTAATTGAGGTAACAAAGAACGTTAGTGCAATAATCAGAGCAACTCGCCACAAGGCAGTTGCTCCCTGGATTCGTTAAAGTAACGGGCAGATTAGTTATAGATTAAGCGCGGAGAGGACCCTACCACAAGTAACGGCAAGTTTTTGCTCCATGCGATTTCTTATAAAGTTTGGATCTTTCGGGCGACACGTTCCCCAAGCTCGGAGGATGCCTGGTATAGGTAGCCGAGCACGATGTTTTGCGTTTCGGGGGATATGCCAGCAAGATCGACAGCCAGGTTATCTACCAAGTGTTCTTGTTGCAATGGGGCAAGAACACGATAATACTGACCGGCTTGCGCGAAGTCGTCTTGCTTGGGCAACTCGGACCGCACAAGGTGACCTTCCACGAATCTCCCGTTGCCGCTGGTCACAAGGGAATCAGGCGTCCAGTTCTGCTGATGATTAATCGGAATCTTGCGAAAATCCGGACCAAGCCGCCGTCGCTGCGAATCCCAATAAATGTTTGCGCGCCCCTGTAGGATCTTATCGTCCGACAACTCTACACCATCCAGCAGGTTGGAAGGGGAGAAAGCCAGCTTTTCTACTTGCTCCATGTAATTATCCGGATTGCGGTTTAGTATCATTCTCCCGACCGGTAGCAAGGGATATTGCCGCTCATTCCATACCTTGGTATTATCCAAAGGATCATAAGGGAGAAAGGACTCGTTTTGGGGGTTCATCAGCTGCACGTAAAGCCCATATTCAACCGTTTTGCCCGCCTTCAGTGTATCGTATAAGTCCTTGCCAGCATAATCCGGATTCTCGCATGCGAGCCGGGCTGCTTCTCGGCGGTCAATATACTGCACACCAGCAAGAGGCATCCAATGATATTTCACGTAAGTGCGGACACCTTGCGCGTTTTTCCAGACGTAAGTATTGACGCTGTGGCCCGGGATGTGGCGAAGACTCTTGACAGTACCCGCGTCGGAGAAGAGCTGGACAAGAAAGCTTGTGGATTCCGGTGCTCGGGCGACGAAGCTCCAAAATCGTTCCGGATCGATGAGGTTGTTGACGGGTGACGGCAGGAAGGCGTTGATAAACTCAGGAAAGCGGACGGCGTCTCGGATAGAGAACACAGGGATATGATTACAGACAAGATCGAACACACCATAATCCGTATAGAACTTGGTGGCGAGTCCCCACACGTTACGGGAAGTATCCGGCGTGCCTTTATTGCCGACGGCTAAGGAGAATCTTACCGTGACGGGGACCTGATGACCCGGATTATGCAAGAAACAAAGCTGTGTGTAAGCCGTCATGGCATGTACGGTCTGAAAGTAGCCGAATGCTCCATAACCTTTGGCATGCACGGGCCTTTCCAACGATTTCGAATGGATGAACGCCTCCAGCTTTTCATGCAGCACGTTGTCCTGTTCCAATACAGGGCCTCGTTTGCCCACCGTCTGCGAATGAAAAGCAGCCGGAGTATCTCGTGACCATTTGTTAGGGCGAGTTCCATTGTTTTCGTTCATCTCTCAACCTCCCATACCGGCATGCGAATTGTTTAGATATATCAAAAAGTATGGTGAACTACATGCGAATATGACATTGCGGCTTCCGACGACCTTACCGTAGTTGGCGTGGCTGGACACACTCGGCGTCAAAAATGAGGATATGAAATTCCCCATCCTCCTTTTTGACGAATGGGGCGGAAATAAAACATTGCTATTGAAAAAATAATATAAGTGACGGGACACGATAGTACAACATCAGGCTGCCAGCATGAACGGCAGCCTGTTCAGCTAACAGGTATTTTAGCACAATATCGAATCATAGCACTAAAGAATATCACTTAGAAAGAGGCGACATCGGGATCAGCAGTATGAAATTGTTTTGGAAATAGGAATTCTGTGGTATAAGGTGAATATTGTCCATGCAATCGAAAAGCTTTTTCAATTTCAACTGCAGCACGACGTGCATCTTCTACGGTTCGCTTGCCAGTAACGATGTCGCTCATCAAGTTTAACGCCATAAAATTCGCCGCTTCTTGGTCGCATCTAGCTGTAGCTTCACCAGCTGTACGGTCCAGGTATAAGCTGCCATCAAACTGTGCTAAGTCATCAAAGCATTGAACAGGGACTTTATAATCAATGGTTTGTTCTAAATAATCAAGATGGGGAGTCGGGGAGTTATGAGGTACTGTATGAAGATGAACAGTCGTCCGCTTCCAAGGAGCATTGTTATACCACGTAATTTTTGTCATGCATGCATCATTTGGTAAACCATATTTATTGATTAACAAATAAACAGTATTTTTTTGTTCCTCAGGCCACTTCGCCAAAATTTGATCTAAAAACGGATGAGTAGGGGAATGCCGACGATGATATCCGCTCAATCCATTATACATTTTAAATAACCTCCCTCTAGCAGATGTAATATTATATACTGGTCATCTGTCCATAGTTACAAGAGAATTCTTATCTTAATAGACCGTTATGAATTGAAAGGAAAAGTTCGAAAAACTCAAAAGGAGTCAATCCATACCGATATTTCTGATGTCAAAGCACGAATTGTTGATTCAGCTAACGAAAAAATAGTTCCATCACGAGATGACGGCAGTCGGCACAAGATCGGCTGTCGTTAACTTTTGAAGTAACGGGGGTTTAGTTACAAATAAAGGAAAACCGTGTTGAATATTTTTATACATGGTTGGCCGTTAAACCATAAACAGTTTGAGTATCAGTTTGATGTTCTTCCCGCAAAGGGATACCGCTGTATAGGAATTGACTGGAGAGGTTTCGGTAATTCGGATAAGTCAATAAGTGGCTACAATTATGACAGATTGGCGGATGATATCCGCACTGTAGTTGGTGTACTTCAATTAAACAACTTCATACTCGTTGGTCACTCCACGGGCGGATCGATCGCAATTAGGTATATGTCCCGATACAATGGTTATGGAGTTTCTAGACTTGTTCTTGTAGACGCTGCCGCTCCTATAGGCTTTACAACAGACACTGCCAATAAATTTCTTAATGAAACATTAAACGACCGCCCTAAGATGATGCGTGAAGTAACAGACACCTTTTTCTTTCAGTATATATCAGCCCCATTCTCAGATAGTTGCAAATAAAGGAAAAAAGAATGGATATAGAGAAATATTAGAAGGATAACCAGTGTTTTCAGGGAGGGCTTTCATTGAAATACTTTTATGGACTTTTAGTGGTTTTGGGAGTTGTATTGCCGTATTCGCAATTTCTTCCTTGGATCATACAGAATGGCCTTGATATGTCTCAATTAGTAGAAGAAATCACTCAAACGCGCATTGGATCATTTGCATGGATGGATGTTTTAGTATCAGCAATTGTACTTATCGGGTTCATTCTCTTCGAAGGCAAAAGAAATGGTATGAGGTCTTTATGGTTGCCGATTGCCGGTACACTTGTAGTAGGTGTTTCATTAGGACTTCCTTTATTTTTATTACTCCGTGAAATACAAATAGAGAAGAAATTAAAAGGCTGAATCTAGCGAATTTATTAAGCAAACGGGACACGTTTGTTCAATAAGAAACCAAGACGAGGCTGCCGGCATGAATCGGCTGCCTCGTTGAAGTAACGGGCAGTTTAGTTGAAGAATGGAAATGGCTCTTTTATGTTTGTGCCAAGCAAGAATAACCCCTCCGAACGGATTGGAGGGGGTTGTGCTATCTAAATTCATCCGTTATTCTGACCAAGCAACCACTTGGGGGGACAGTTCGGACAAGTTGTATAGGGAATTACCATTGGGGATACTGATTTATAAGTTTGAAATAGCCTCCTGTGTCGTCCAAGTAGCACTGGCAAATGCTTTATAATTGGTAACGGCAGCTTGAAAATCCTCTTCACTAATTGTTGCGGTGGCATCGTATATAACAGCTGTTTCAAAACCAGTTTCGATTAGATGCCTCATATGTGACTCTACACAAACGTTGGAAAGCACCCCTGCAATAATTATCTTCTCTTTTCTATGTTGTCGTAATTGATATTCCAAGTCATTTGTTTGTGGGCTAGCAACCTTGTGAGGAGTTGCAATGACGGTTCTTCTATCAAATATATAAGGTTTGAAAGAATGAACAAAATCAGCTCCAAATGACGGTGGTGTGTACGCATTTGCCACTTGATACATTCTAAGACCTAATAGCATATTTTGTTCATTTCCTGTAAATTGCCAGCCATAATCATGAGGGTATAAATAATGGGGCGATATGAAAAGTTGGTATCCCTTATTCATGGCAGTTCTCATTAATAGTTCAAGGTTTTGTATAGTATTGTTTCGTTCAATAGTTCCTTTAGTCAGATGATAGCCTCTTCCCCCAGGACTCATAAAGTCATTTTGTGGGTCTGTGATTACAATAGCAGTATTATTGGGATGTGGTTTAAACGGCAAATTACTTACCTCCCTCGCAGCATAAGCTTGCGGAAATGTTTGCAACCTGTTCAGGGAAGATAGAGAAGTTGTTTTCTAAAAAAGTTCAGCATTGACACGACAGCCGCACCGAACAAGTACATAGTCATTAAAAACTTTATAGGCATCTATATGTATTTGTAGTTTGTTTGGTTCCCTTTGTTATAGAAATTAGTGTGCAACTTTGACGAATTGTTTCCAGAAGGTATGCTAACGGGTAACATGTGCGCAGGAGCTGCTCTAACGCGGCTCTTTATTGCTCATTGAAGTAACGGGCAGATTAGTTTAATACCGAAAGCAGGAAAGATTACCTGCTAATCGAACTATTTAAGTGGTAACAGCATTCATACGAACCAAGGAGATTCTCAAATGAGTTCAAATAATTCTACTGTGAACCATATACCTGGTAATGAAAATGAACATATTGAAGTTAGCCTTTATATGGCGATTGCAAAGAAGGCGACTTGAAATGATTGTCTGGAACACTGAATGGGTTAATGATTACGAGTCGCCATGGTCAATTTTTGAAAAGTTATGTTATGCAAACCATATAACGCAAACAGATATATTAAGGACACTCGGCAGCACAGAGGTACAACAAATTAAAAACACAGTAATAGGGGACAATAGGAGGGAACTAGTAGAATTAAGTGGATTTGATCATCAAAAGTTACATAATTACATGGGTTATGATATGGCAGCCCAGAACAGTGAAGACGTAAAACTCATTATAAAGCCAAATGAGACATACCAAAGCACCCATATTTTGATTCCAAAGACGATACGATGGTTTATACACCATCGAGAGTTGTTATGAAAGTATTTGATAGTTCAACCCAAGAGAACATGTTACTACGTGACTACATTGATAAGTATGTTGCCAGGTTTACAATTTAAAGGTATACACAAGGTGGGCAAAAACATCATTCATTTTTGAATGATGTTTTTTTTATTTATAAATGCGCGGATCTGATTTATAGACATATGTACATATGTATAAAATACGGATTTTGTGAATATGTATGATCTAATTGGACCGGCTCACACTTTAAAGTATACATAATTATTATTATGTTAATTTCTGATCTGCTTGATCTGCTCGCTCGCCAACGGTTATTTCGTGAATCTCGATTTCGTGAATTTCGGGATTTATCTTTCGCTTGACGAATGTCTGAGTAAGCATTAACCAATAACACCGTATCTTCCACTAAACGCTCCAAACGGAAATGAATATCATCATTAATAATTTCTTTTCTGAGGAAATCTTTTTCTTCGATAAATACGTACGTGGGTACGATATGAGCTTTCATGTAGGCCAGAATTGGTTTTAATTGCTGTTCTGCCATCAGATAATGCTTGGCTGTTCCGGCTGTAACAAACATACTTACTACTTTATCCCGAAAAGCGTTGACCGGTAATAAATCAAATATATTTTTTAATGTCGCAGGTATAGACGCTTGGAATGTTGGTGTACCTATAATGATGGCATCAGCAGCCATAATTGTTTCTGTTACAACCTTTGTGTCGCCCTCATATTCCGAATAATTACGTCCATCACTAAAAACTATTTTGTATTCGGCAAGGTCAAGTAATGCAATATCTGCATCTGGATATTTTTCTCGTGCTATTTGGAGTGTTTTATCCATCGCTGTTCTTGTTTTAGACCCTACGATCGAACCTGAGATTCCTACAATTTTCATCATAACCACTCCTTATTTTATTGCTGTATATTTTTTTATCGCTGGCATAATCTCTGTTGCAATCAGCTCAATATTTTTCGCAATCTTATCGAATGGGACGCCACCAAAATCGATTTGTGCCATAAAACGCTGTTGACCAAATAATTCGTATTGGTAGATTAATTTTTCAATAATTTGTTGTGGACTGCCAACCATTAAGGCATCACGATAATCTGTAGATTGTGCAAATTGTTGTTTTGGATAACCACCGCCACGTAATGCCTGCATACCAGAATTAGCATGCGGGTAGTACTCACGAAGTGCATCCTGTGAAGTTTCAGCTGTATAAAATAAACTCGTTGTTGCAATTGGTAAAGCTTTCGGATCAAAGCCATTACGCTCCGCTGCATCACGGTACGCATCAACCGAATGCTTAAAGTTAATTGAAGGACCACCAAGTGTTGTAAGCATCATCGGTATGCCTGCAGTTCCAGCTTTAATCGCACTAGCAGGTGGGCCGCCTACAGCACGCCAAATGGGCATATGACCATTTTGAGGTTGTGGAAGTATGGATGCATTTTTCAGCGGTGCACGGAATTGACCTTCCCACGTTACTTTATCCTCGTTATTTAATTTCATCAGGAGATCCATTTTTTCTTCAAATAATTCTTCATAATCATGCACATCATAACCAAGTAAGCTATACGCCCCTATACGTGAACCACGCCCAGCTACAATTTCAGCGCGACCTTTTGAAATTAAATCAAGTGTAGCGAAATCCTCATACACACGAATAGGATCCGATGTACTTAGCACTGTTGCTGAGCTGGCGATTTTGATGTTTTTTGTTACTTGTGCAACTGCCCCTAAAATAACGGTATGGGCTTGCGTTGTAAAGTGAGTTTGATGGCTTTCACCAATAGCAAATACATCGAGAGCAGCCTCATCAGCCAGCTTGCTTGCCTCAATCAATTCTTGTATACGCTGTTCGGCACTGATCATTGTGCCCGTATGTGGATTAGGTAAATGATCACCAATCGAATATAAACCGAACTCAATTCCTTTTTCTGGATGAATACGATATTTTTCCATGGTGTACTCTCTCCTTTTTAATCAAGTGGTATTAGCTTCCCTTCAATTTCTGCGCGTCGTTCTTCTAAGAATGGTGGCAAATCTAATGCTTTACCCAGCGCGTCAATCGTTGAATCTGTTGTGAAGCCAGGACCATCTGTCGCAATTTCAAATAAAATACCGTTTGATTCACGGAAATATAAGCTTTTGAAGTAAAAACGGTCCACAACCCCTGTTGATTGGAAGCCACGTGCTTTAACTACCTCATCCCAATAGCGCAGCTCGTCTTCACTTTTAACACGGATTGCCAAATGATGAATACTCCCTTTTCCAGGCTTCTCACTTGGTCCTTCTTCCTGTTTGATGACAATCTCTCCAAATGACTGTCCAGCAACTGACTGATAAATGGCTTCCGTATCGGAGCGAGACGCTTCTGTATAACCAAACATATCCTTTAATGTGTTTGCCAAGCGATCTAAGTTGCGCACTGTGATTTCGACTGTGCCCATTCCAAGAATACGATGCTGTTGCTCAACCACGGAATCTGCCCATCCTGACCAATTTTCCGGAACCACTTCGCCGTTATTGTTTAATAAAATCATTCGTAATCCTTCTGAATCTTCAAAATGCAAAGCATCTCGGTCCGCATATCTTGTAATCTCACCATGCTTCACATCTAATGATTCAAAGCGTTTTTTCCAAAAAACCAAGCTTTCATATGACGGAACAAGTAAACCAATTTGTGTAATTGCATTTGTGCCTCGAACTGTACTTCCTACCTTGGGCATTTCAAAAAACGATAACTCTGTTCCCGGACTGCCTGTTAAATCTCCATAAAAAAGGTGATACATCGCAGGATTATCTTGATTAACGGTCTTTTTAACTCTGCGTAGTCCTAATACTTTTTGATAAAAATGATTATTTTTTTGAGCATCTTTTGTAAGCATTGAAATATGATGGTGTCCAGAAATGGTATACATCGTATTTCCCCCTCTCGCTAACTTGACTAGTCAATTGATAATGTAAAAAAAATTACTCCATAGGTAATTCTTTTTTTTGGCTATGTTTGTGCACCCGTGTTATCAGAGAATATAATGTTTGCTGTTCTTCCTTATTTAATACATCTTCAAAAAAAGAGGATTGAAAAGCAAGTTGTTCAGGCATTGCTTGTTCTAAAATAGATTCTGCTTTTTCTGTAAGGCTAATCGTTTTTGTTTTCCAGATTTGTTTACGTACAATATAGCCCTCTTTTTCAAGACGATCAAGCATACGTGAAATACCACCTTGAGTAACGGTCACTTTTTCAGCTAACTGCATTTGAGTAAGCGGTTGAAAAGTGCGAATTTGTATGAGGGCGTCAAATTGAGCAGTCGTTAAATCGAAACGTTTTAAAAAGCTATTCGACATCTGATTACTTTGGTTAGTAAATCGCATTAAACGTAACCAGATTAATGAGCCTATAGTATTATTACGCATTTCGTTTTCTCCCCCTCACAGCTTTCACTTTACCACTCAATTGATGAAATTGCAAGCAGATTAGCTAATTACTAAAATATAGTCTCTTTAAAATTAATTGATATCTTGAAATACGCTCTTATATACTTAGTGTCACTTTAATTAAAGATTTCGATGTGCTTATTTATAGAAAATTGAGTATACCCTACACCTATTCAAGGGCACCTTATTAACAGGTACTATTTTAGCTTCAGTAATAATCTTGGCGTAGTTGATTAAAATAAATTGTGGTTACTATTAAGGAGGAAATCAAGATGTCTAAATTAAATATCGGAATCATCTTAGGAAGCACTCGCCAAGGGCGTGTAAGTCCACAAGTCGGAGAATGGGTAAAAAAAATCGCTGACAAACGTGGAGATGCTAATTATGAAATTGTAGATATCGCAGATTTCAAGCTTCCACTCTTTGGAGAAAGTGATGCTACAGAGCAAGCAACAAATTGGAATACAAAGCTAGCTAGCTTGGACGGGTTCGTATTTATCGTTCAAGAATATAACCATAGCATATCAGCGGCATTAAAAAATGCACTCGATTATGCTCGCGAAGCATGGAACAATAAAGCAGCCGGTATCGTAAGTTACGGTTCCGTGGGCGGCGCTCGTGCAGCTGAACATCTGCGTGGAATTTTGGGTGAATTGTCCGTAGCGGACGTTCGTGTACACCCGGCATTGTCACTATTCACTGATTTTGAGAACGGAACTGTGTTCAAACCAGCAGATCTGCATCTTACAAATGTTAATGGTATGCTTGATCAAGTACTCGCTTGGAGTGGTGCATTAAAAACTTTACGCTAATAACTTCCTCTCCCTCTTGAGCACTTTTGGCTTTTGGCTAAGGTGGTTTATCTTAAACTAACTATTCTGCCTTTACTTACAGCTCGGCTGCCGGGTTTCCCCCAACAGCCGAGTCTTTTGGTCATGTCCACATCGGCAGCAAAGTTTCTCCGCGGTCCGTTGCAGGCGCCGGCGTTACGGAAAGTGAAGAGATCTCATCACGCCATTCTGGAGTCATGTCCACATCGAGAGCAGCAAGCGAATACTCCAGCTGGTCTATACTTCTTGCTCCAATAATGGGTGCGGTTATAGCCGGATTCGACATAACCCAGGCCACGGCAAGCGTTGCTGGATGAATGCCATGTTGGGCGGCATAGGAATGAAGCCGGTCTGCGACGACAAAATTCATTGCATTCGTATACCTATCGGTATAACGCTTTTCTTCAACTAAACGCCCTTGCTCCGGTCGTTTATTCACGCCATACTTTCCTGTAAGAAGACCGGCTCCTAACGGACTGTACGAGATAATGCCCATTTGTTGGGAAGCGGCGAGCGGCAAAATTTCGACCTCCGCTTGACACTTAACCAAGTTGTACATCGGTTGGATCAATTCGAAGCGAGCCAGCTGTTCTTTTGCGGAAATCCCTAACGCCATAGCAAATTGCCAAGCGGCCCAATTACTCACCGCCGGATAGAGGATTTTGCCTTGTGATTGAAGATCATCAAGTGCACGAAGGGTTTCTTCCATAGGTGTAAGCTCGTCGAACATATGAACAAAGTAAAAATCGATTCAATCCGTCTTCAAGCTGCGCAAGCTGTTATCAACTTCAAGCATGATATGACGGCGGGAGAGCCCTTTCGCATTGATATCCGCCTCCATCGGATAATACAGCTTAGTCGCAAGCACCATCTCATCTCTGCAGTCTGCCAAGCATGTCCCTAATATTTCTTCAGCACGCCCTCCGCTATAAACGTTTGCCGTATCGAAAAAGTTAATACCCGCTTCTCGGCAACGCTTGAACATAACTTTCGAGGTTTCTTCATCCGCATTTCCGCCGAAGGACATCGTCCCAAAACATAAATTTGAGACTTGAATGCCCGTTTTCCCTACTGTACGATATTTCATCTTAGTTCCCTCCTATGTGGGAATGGTTTCAATTTGCTCCATACCGTTTTCTCACCCATTAATTGAAGTGTTTTGCAGTTTTTCTGTTATCAACGATCGTTTTACAAAGAAAATGAACGCTAACATGGAGAACATGACCATCACTGCACTGACCGTGAATAAGAACGAGTAGCTCGTATACTGCGAGACCCAACCTAGCAGGATCGCACCAAGTCCGATGCCAAGGTCGGTTGCAGTTGCTAAAGAAGCATTGGCAACTCCTTTACGATCCGGGTGAGCAAGACGAATTGTTGCCGATTGGATTGCCGGATGCGCGGAACCGAAACCGATCCCGTACAAGATCGCCGAAATAAGTACGCCTAACAATCCGGTCGAGAAACTCAAGCAAATTAAAGCCACTATCGTAATGATAAGAGCCGGAACGATGACAAATGCCTCGCCATACCGGTCTGCAACTTTCCCCGAAAGAGGACGGCTCAGCGCAAGCGTTGCGGCATAGGCTAGAAAAAACACACCGGAATTGACCTTGATAGATTCAGCGAATAGTGGAACAAAGGTAGTAATACCGCCATATGCGACGAACATGAAAAAGATTGATGATGAGATGGGCAGTACCGATTTCTCAAACAACTCGATTCTCCTTGTGCCCTCTTGCGGCTGGAAAGGCATTTTGGCTCCAAACGTCAGGGGCAGCGCTACAGCAGAAAGAACGACAGCGATTAGAAACAGAGCGTGGTACGATAAGTCCTGGATCACCCAGATTCCGACCATCGGGCCGAATGCCATAGCCAAGGTCATCGATGTGCTGAACCACCCCATGCCTTCTCCCCTGCGGGCAGACGGGATCATATCTGTTACGGCTGTGCTAATGGAAGTCGTAGAAACGGCCCAACTGATGCCGTGAATGATTCGCAGTCCCATTAAAACAACAATTCCGCCAATCCAGTTATATAAATACATCGCCAAGATGAAGAGCAGCAGCCCCCAAACGATAAAGGGCCTTCTGCCGTAACGGTCCAGTAACCCGCCAACTATCGGGCGAACCAAGACAGAAGTTAACATAAACGCGCCCATCGACAGGCCGACTTGCGTTTCGTTACCGCCCATCTGTTTGATAAACAGCGGCAGCGTCGGGTACAGCATATAAAATGCGTTGAATAGGAAAAGCGTCCCTACGGTCATAAGGATAAACGACTTCGTCCACAAGCGTTCCACGTTCATACCTCCTCAATTAAAAAAGCTACATTGTTTAATGCCCTTAAATAACTCAATATCGATTGAATAATCAACTACTGTCTATTATTATAAAAGGATCATGACGCATGCAATGGTTAATTGAACGCGTTTTGTTGATTTGTGAACAAAACAAACAAAATCGTTGATTATTGAAGAAAGTTGGTGACCCTCAGAATGCCCAAAGTAGATAGAAGGATTCTTAAATCCCAAGAAGCGATCAAAAAAGGTATTATTGAACTCATGTCTGAAAAAAATTTTGATGATATTACCATACAAGATATTTCCGAACGGGCAAATGTAAACAGAGGAACCATCTATCTTCATTACCAGGATAAATATGATTTGCTGGATAAGCTCATTGAAGAACATATAGACGTTCTTAGAGAATCGTGCAGAGAAGCATCTGAATTGGAGTATACCGAATCGACTCTGATTTGGACCGAATACTTTGAACGTCATTATTTATTTTTTTCAATGATGTTAGCAAGTAAAGGCGCTCCTTATTTTCGTGGTCGGTTTCTTAACTTTCTTACCGAAGAATTTACGAATGAGACCGATGTAACTAAAGGAAAAAATGAGGGGTTAAATGAAGCTCTTCTCGTGAGGTTTGTTGCATCTTCTTTCGTAGGGGTCGTGGAATGGTGGTTTACTAATGAAAAGCCTGTCCCCCATCATGTCTTGGCCGAACAACTGGGGACATTGCTAGAGAGGATTGTATAATCTACATGTTAGCGAAAGCCTCCCCGCTTCTCCCCTTCCGCTAAAGTCCGCAACAATCGAGTTCTTCCTACAAGGAAAAAATCAATCCAAGATGACGGCCAAGATCGCTGTATCTGTAGCTGAGTCCCTTTGCCACGAAGCGTTCCCGTATGGCGTTTATCATATTGACCAATTGTTTGAATTCAAAAGCATGCACGACTGGTTGCGGCTGGAAGCTTCTATGGAAATACGTATAGATGGCATGCAGATTAATATGGAAGCATAAAAAAAACACCCCCTAGATTTTCATCGGATTAACCTAGAGGTTTTTCCAATGCTTATTCTAAGGGGTGCGGAACATCAATGCATCGAATTCATCGGCGCATGCTTAACGATGACGCGGCGGATGAAGAATGCCATGACTAAACCTATGAGTGTCACTATCATCGCAAACATGAACACGTTCTGGGAGCCGAACATCATAGCTTTAGCCATCTCTACCGGTTCACTCGGCACCGGGGAGCTGTGCAAGTACTTCTCCATGCCGCTTGTAAGGATGCTGATAGCTATTGCCGTGCCAATCGCACCTGCGACTTGCTGCAGCGTGTTCATAACAGCCGTACCGTGCGGATACAACTCCGGCGGCAGCTGGTTAAGCCCATTCGTCTGCGCCGGCATCCAAACCATGGAGATACCAACCATGAGACCGATATGCAAAGCCACGATAAAAGCTACAGATGATGCAACGGTTATACTGGAGAAAAACCATAACATCGCCGCTACGATGACTAGGCCAGGGATTACGAGCCACTTTGGCCCATATTTATCGAACAAGCGTCCCATACGAGGCGACAAGATACCGTTCAAAGCGCTGCCCGGCAGCATCATGAGTCCAGTTGTAAATGCGGATAGTTTCATCCCGTTCTGCAAATACATAGGCAAAATAATCATACTCGACAAAATGATCATCATACACGACAGCACAAGAAGCAGCCCGACAATAAACATAGGGTACTTGAAGACGCGCAGGTTCATCATCGGGTCGCGCATTAACATCTGGCGCAGGATGAACAACACAAGCGCGATAAGGCCGATGACGATCGATGAGAGCACAATCACACTAGTCCAGCCTCCCTCACCTTCGCCAGCCTTACTGAAACCGAAAACCACGCCGCCGAAGCCGATTGTTGACAATATAATGGACAATGGATCAATGCGCGGTCTCGTGACCTCGGTGACGTTTTCCAAGTATTTCAATCCTACAAACAGCCCTATGACCAAAAATGGCAGAGACAGCCAGAAAATGTAGTGCCATGATAAATATTCGATTAGAAGACCCGCCACAGTTGGGCCGGTCGCCGGAGCGAACATGATGACTAGACCAACGAAGCCCATAGCCGCCCCGCGTTGTTCCGGTGGATAAACTACGAGAATCGTATTAAACATTAGCGGAATCAATAGACCCATGCCGGCTGCCTGCAGAACGCGAGCGACCATCAGCATTTCGAAATTGAGTGCAAGAGCTGCGATCAATGTCCCAACGATTGAGCTTGCAAGCGATACAATGAAAAGCTGTCTCGTTGTAAACCATTGCAGCAGCAAACCTGTCATCGGCATCAGAATACCTAGAGTCAGCAGAAACCCTGTCGTTAACCACTGTGCAGTCGCGGCCGTAATGTGGAACACGTCCATTAAATTACTAATTGCTATGTTGAGTGCCGTCTCGCTGAACATCCCAACGAAGCCGCAGATAAGCAGCGATGCCATAATGGCTCGCGTATTGTATTGCTTCATATGATTCCACTTCCTTCTCCTGAAAAAACTATTTTGTATGGTTCTCTATCTATTGGTCCTGCTATATAATACAACAGTGAGTGCACTTATCCAAGTCCAAAAATAAATTACATAAATTTACTACCTTGCATTTCAACAATAAAAGCTTTATCGAGAGCGACCCAATTACGAATTACCATAAAAAATATTTTGCAAAAATAGGATCCGACAAAATAAAAAAACCGCCATTCAGGCGGATATTAATCCTTGTATTTAAGGGCAAAATTACAATGTGAGGGTGATGTCTTCTCTTATCAGCTAAAAAAAGAGTTCGGATACTGAAGTTCTCCTTGGCAATGCTTTAATTGACCTTCAATTAGCTCACATACCATGAAAACTTCATCGGATACTTTAAATTGGGTTAATTCAATTCCATAATTCCTTGCTGGCTTAAATCCGAACTTCGGATAATAGGCTGGATGACCTATTAGCAATATAATACTATAATTTAATTGTTTAGTTCTTTTCATACCTTCCATCATCAATTGCGTTCCAACACCTTGTTTTTGGTAATCGGGGCTCACAGCGATCGGGGCAAGAACAATTACGTCGTATTCCTTTAATTGATCATTTACTTGATCAACTACTTTAGCTCTACTTAACAAAATATGACCAATAATTTGTTTATCTGCTTCTGCTACTATAGATAATTCAGGAATAAATTGTTCGGATAACCTAATCTGCTCAATTAGCTTGGATTCATTATCTCTATTTCCGAAAGCCTTATCATTTAATTCATAAACTTGGCTGTAGTCATCTTTGGTTTCTGTTCTAATTATCATTACTGTATAAGCCCTCCAATAAAAGAGTCTCCATCATGATCCATCTTTCCATTATAACAGTCACAGACAATAAGAAAAGCTATGGATCGCGAGACAAAATAGGCGAACCTCCCAGAAAATCAAAGTCAGGGCCAAAGCCTGTGATATTTCCACTGCCCATTCCTCCGATGGTATTGAATTCGCATATGTTTCCGATGACTGTCCCCCTGCCAAAATTCAGCTTCCTGCACGTTAACAGCATAAAGCGCCCAATTGGAAGCAACAATTTCTGGAGCATGTCTGATCCGTTCTCTCTGTATGATAAGTGATTTCTCCAGATCCTCCTCTTTCTCCATCTCCCTGCTCTGATACCCGCTTAGAGCCACAATGCGAGCCTCTAACGATCGCTGCCGAAAATCTGCCGCTCCAATCTCTTTCCCCATATCAATGGTTGTACCACGTATACGGATCTGCCTCCCCAGCTGAGGCCAGTAAAATGTCAAAGCAACATGGGGGTTACCTTTTAGTTGTTGCCCCTTCCGGCTCTTGGAGCTGGTAGCAAAGTAGAACGCATCGTCTACAACATCCTTTAGAATCAGTACTCGCGCATCCGGATAACCGTCTGCATCCACTGTAGAGAGAGTCATCGCGTGAGGCTCCTTCACCTCGTTCTCAATCGCCAGGTTTAGCCATTGCAAGAAAAGTTCCCCCGGATTTTCCGGCAAGCGGCTCGTATCAAAGGCCGGGAAAGGCCCGGTCAATGATTTTAAACCTCGTAGACTTTCATTCGGATTTTTCATATAAAGTGCCCCCTATCCACAATTTATCAATTAAGTGAGTCAGCTATTCACAATACCTAGGACAAAGCCGTCGTAACCTTTACTGCCGACTGTCTGAATGGCGGTAGCCGTAATCCTGGATTCTTCAGCCAACAGGTCATAAAAAGCCCTTATCCCTTTTACACTGAAATCCTGACTATGTTCATCAAGAATATCCCCATTACGAATGACATTATCCCCAATAATAACCGTCCCAGAATGAGAATAATGAAGTGCCCATTTTAGATAACCTGGATTATTAACCTTGTCAGCATCAATAAAAATCAAATCAAAGGATGCCACGTCCTCGGTCTCCATCTGAGCCAATAACTCTAATGCATTCCCTACCCGAATTTCTACAACACCATCCAACTGAGCCAGGGATACGTTATTTTGAGCCACTTGAGCATGATGCGGGTCAATTTCCAAAGTGATTAATTTTCCATCAGACGGCAGTGCCCTTGCCAACCAGATCGTACTATACCCGCCCAATGTACCGATCTCCAGAATTCGTTTGGCACCTTTCATTTGAGCAAGCAGGTTCAATAACTTCCCTTGACTCGGTGATACATCATGAAACGGAAGCCCTGCTTGCTGGTTTACAGACAGCACTTTTTCCAGAACAGAATCATGTTGAATCAGACGCTCTGTAATATATTGATCAACCTTTTCCCAAGTATTCATTTCATTCATTTACATCACATCTCCTCATTATTATTTAACTTCTGATTTCATTGTAAAACAGCTATAATCATAAATATAATATATATTTCCATCTGACTTATATAATAAATATATGAGTGAGCCGAAGGAGGACCTGTAATGAATTTGCATGCTTTGCGCTTATTCCATGTAGTGGCATCGACCGGAAGTGTGACTCGTGCCTCGGAATTGTTAAATATTAGTCAGCCTGCGATTACCGCTCAGATTAAGAAATTTGAAAAAGAATTGCTCCTCACATTAATTAAGCCTCAAGGAAGGGGAATAGCTTTATCCGATGCAGGTGAAGAAATTGCTTTGCTCGCCAAAAGACTATTCGCGGTAGAACAACAAATCGAACGTTTCGCCCAGGATTACCGAGAAGGCTCATATGGATGCATTCGAATAGCCGCAACCTATTTACCCGCTCATTTTCTTATACCTACCTGGATAGCAAAATTTAAACAACAATATGAAAAGGTTGAAATGATGATTACCACAACGAACTCAAGTGATGCACTAAAGCATCTGTTAAATCTAGATGTGGATATAGCCATTTATGGGGGAATACCTGAGGAATATCCGGATACGATCCAGACAGAAGATTTATTTCAAGACGAGTTATGGTTTGTTGTTGCACCTAATCATCGATATGCCAATCAGCAGGTTACTCTGACAGAAATGATGAGGGAGCCTTTTGTCATGCGGGAGGAGGGCAGCTCAACACGTGAGCGATTATTTTCTTTATGTCGTACATATAATTCACCGGCGCCCACAATCTCTCTACAATTCAATGGGCTGCATGAAGCTATCACAGCTGTTATTGCCGGATATGGAGCGAACTTCGTCTCTTCATTAGTTGTACGCGAATATGTTAAACGAGGAGAGTTATGTCGAGTTTATGTTCAAGGGATCCATCTAAAAAATACAATTACTATCTGTACTCGCAAACATGAACCTTTATCCGCTTCCACGATGAACTTGATACAGATGATCCGGCAAAATCCTTATAAAAGTAGTTAAGCCTCACAACTGCAGAAGCTTATACTTCTCCACCATTTAATTCGTACAGACCGTTCTGAAGAAAAAGGGTTGCAGAATCTGTACCTTTAATCGAAACCTTAGTATCGAATATGTCCGGCGACCGTCCGTCCGGGAACCACGGACGCTGCTTGTCTACAACGATCAACACCCCATCTGCGTCACCGAGAGGAGCGAATTGCTGCCCGTCTCCGCCCCACAAGCTAAGTTGGAAAGCGTCGATGAGTTTGCGGGCAGCTTCCGGGACATTCTCTACGGGAAGGCCGATCTCACTGATACGAAGCAGATGCTTCGGACCAAATGCATCGGATGTAGCATTGTCGAGTGTATGGTGCGCGATGAACTCGATCAAATTACCGTCTGGATCGTAGAAGTAAATTGCCGTTGCATTCCAGCTATCGAATGGAAACTCATTCAGTCCATCCTTGGAGAACAATAAGATGCCTCGTCCATTAAGCCATTGTTTAGCTTCTTCTAGCTTATTAGTCGGAATCGTAAAAGCGATATGATAAAATGGCTTCTCCGTGGAGGAATTCTTCCGGAAGGCAAGGATCGATTCCCCAGCTCGGAACGACAGTTGAGTCGGTTGATCCTCCAGAACATCCAATCCTATCAGGGAAGCATAAAATGTTTTCATCGCTTCAAATTGATGTGTACATAAGATTACTTCCGAAATTTTCATTATTTCACCTTCCTTATGTAAGAATGTAACTCTCACAGTATACCCATAATTCGTCAATCCGACCCTATTTGTGGTATTGTTAGCGGTTAAAAAAAACAAAAAACCGCGCACAGCGCGGATTCATACATGCAACTTCCAATCACTGGATCATCACCGTTTTAACCTCAAATCACTCTGAAGCAAATTCGAATTGGGCTGTTCAGATCACGTTTCTGTCATGATACCACCGTTGACGTGAAGTACCTGTCCTGTGACGAAGGAGGAATCGTTGGACGCTAAGTAAATGTAGGTCGGTGCAAGTTCGAACGGCTGCCCTGCACGTTTCATAGGCGTTTCCAGACCGAATGTTTTTACATATTCGGCTGAATAGCTGGATACTATGAGCGGGGTCCAAATCGGCCCTGGTGCTACGGCGTTAACCCGTATTCCCTTGCTGACCAACTGCAGCGATAGGGAACGAGTAAACGATACGATGGCACCTTTAGTCGAGGAATAGTCGACAAGTAAGGGTGCACCTGCATAAGCGGTTACGGATGCCGTCGATACAATGGAGCTTCCCGGATTCAGATAAGGAAGTGCGGCCTTCGTCATGTAGAAATGAGGGAAAATGTTAGTGCGGTAAGTATCCTCGAGCTGTTCATTGGAAATATCCATTATACTCGCCTGAGGGAACTGAACACCTTGGTTCAAAATAAGTACGTCAAGCTTTCCATAGTATTCCAGCGTCCTTCCTACCACTTCCTCGGAAAAAGCAGGTCTGCGCAAATCACCCTCGATCAGCAGGCAGCGGCGCCCGTAACATTCCACCATTTGTTTGGTAGCTTCAGCATCCTCGCGCTCATACAAATATACGATGGCCACGTCCGCGCCTTCCTTGGCGAAGCCGATTGCGACGGCGCGTCCGATGCCGCTATCACCACCGGTAATAATCGCTATTTTCCCCTCCAATTTACCGCTTCCCTTGTATTCTGGATTATCAGATATCGGAAGCGGGTTCATTAAGTACTCCAAGCCAGGCTGCACATCCTGGTGCTGCGGCGGAAATGTGATAGGTACTTGCTGGCAGCGTGTCTCATAACTGTAATACGGATACATTGGAATCACTGTGAGACCTCCATTGCTTTTATAGTCAAAATCAGGATATTCGCCTAGTTCCCGCTTGGTACCTGTCACGGCGTAAAAATTGAATGAACTAAGAGTATTGAAGTATTCCTATGAATTAATTGACCTCCATCTAAAAAAGCAGCGTAGTCTGGAATTAATAAATTCCTTGACTACCGCTGCTTATACTTAACTATTGTCTTTTACTTATTTCCACTTCTGCGCCTCAGGACCTCTCAGCTTAATTCCGCTTTTCTTTTGATAAAGCTCATTAGCTTCCTTCAATGCCTCATTACCACCCTTGGACCTCCACTCTTCAATTACTTTTGGCCAATCGGAGATTGGTTCTTTGCCATATACCATTTTGACCATGTGACTGAGTAGAACTGGAGGAGCAGTGTCAGATAATGGCGTGATATCAGGATTTTTTTGCATAGCCTGGAGAGCAGGATCGAACTCGAGACCGCCGCGCCCTTCATTAGGTAGAATAGTCTCGAAAGTTTTGAGCAAATCCTTGCCTTCCGGTGTGGCGCTCAAAATTTGCTTACGATAAGCATCATCCTTAACCATATGCAGGAATCCACTCAAATAACGCTGCTCGGAAACCTCTGCATCTGTTTTCGGATTAATTGGCAAGGTCAGGTCAAACCACTTGTCAGCCTCTTCGGTGACTTGCCATTCGAAGAACTTAAGGATGCCCGGGATTTTATCCTTTGCCACCTTGGAGTTAATGAAGTAGGCCCGGCCTCCGGACGAGTACAAATATCCGCCGCCTTTACCATCGGTACCTACAGGAGAAGGAATGATCTTAATCTTTCCATCGGGAACAATTTGCTTCAATTGAGTTTCCCACTGCAATAGCTCCTGCGCATTCATTTCCCACATACCGGCTTTGCCTGACAAAATGATATTTTTGAAATTCGTCGGATTAATCGTTACGAATTCTTTGTTGATCAAGCCTTCATCAAACAACGTTTTGTACGTTTGCAGCGCCTTTTGCATGTTCTCGTTGTCAAAAAACTTCGGCTGTACAGTTCCATTGACTACTTCAAACTGACTGAGGTACGGGTATACGTCATAAGCACCGAAGAAAATATCAGCGTATTTAAAATCCTGCCGCCCCATGAAAGGATGTTCCACGCCGATTTTTTTGAAGGCTCGCAGCATCTCGAGGTATTCTTCGACCGTCTTAGGATCCTTCGTAATGCCAGCTTTTTTCATCAGGTCTTCGCGTACCCAGGTTGCTCTGCGAGAAGGCTGTGAAATAAATTCCGGAATTGCATATATTTTGCCGTTAAGTGTTACTTCGTCCCAAGCCGCTTGCGGGATTGCCTTCAGCAAATTCGGCGCATGCTGTTTGATCAAATCGTTAAGCTCCAGGAATACCCCTGCTTGTACGGATCCGGCTAGTTCTTTGCCGCTTGTGCCTGCACCGGCTTGCACTACATCGGCAATGTCGCCGGTTGCGAAAATTTGTACCATCTTTTTCTCAAACTCTGCATGGGGGACAAGTTGTATGTCGAGATCTGTGTTAGTTTTTTTCTCAAGCTCTTTAACCCATTTGTCGTCATTCAGATTTGCAGACTTTTCTACATAATCATAATTGAGAGTTCGTAATGAGATGCTGAATTTGGTAGGTCCTTGCGGTGCCTTCGTTGATTCATTTCCAGCTTTTGCGGACTCAGCGGGCTTGCCGCTTTCACCATTAGAGCAGCCTATCGCACCGACGGTCATTGCAACTGCCAGTGTACATGTCATCCACTTCGACTTTTTCATAGTACTTCTCATCCCCTCTTAATTGTAAAATGATCGAAAGCGTTATAATATTAAAGCTTTCGCTAAAATCCACGTACGGCAACTATTCATAGACATTTCCGTAAAATACTACAAACATAATGTAAGCGCTGTCATTTAAGTTAGCTTAATTTTACCGTATGCCAACAATTCCCTACTATAGGATTTCTTTAGATACTATCGTGTTTTTTTTGGATTTTTATCTGTAACAACAAATAAAACCCATCTATTTGCATTTACAAATAGCGGGTTTTATTCACCGGGTCATATTACTCCTCCTAATAATGTCGGGCCAATTGCACTCCCATTAAAAGGGCTTCAATTACCTTAAATATGAGCAAGAATGTTGATTAACTTACCGAATGGGTCGCGGACATAGAATCGCCTAACGCCCCAAGGCTCATCAGCCGGCCCATATTCTATCGGAATTCCTGCGTTCATCACACGTTCAAGCGCAGAATCGACATCATCGACTTCAATCGACAAATCAGGAGTAGATGTTCCAGAGCCCCCCTGTGAGGCAAAACTAATTTGAATGCTCATCTCCTCACTCGATCCATAGGTTCTAATCCAACCATGATCCATCAATAAATCAAGGCCAAGTACATCGTGGTAAAAGCGTTTAGCTGCTGTTATATCCTGCGTATCAATATTGGCAACAATTCGTTTGACCTTCATTTTTACTGATCCACCACCTTCCAAAATGTATCCATTCCATTATTTATTATTTTGGCCTTCTTCGGGACTTGGTATAAAATCAGAGTTACATTTAATAAATCAACAGACGATCCCAAAGCATTTAGAAATACTAGACAAACAATGCCTGGATTCAGCCATCCAATAGCTCCTAAGATTATCGGTAGTATAATAGAAATTACTAGAAATGGAGCTAAGGATATTATAATAAACCGAAGTCTAGATATGATTTCCTCTGAAAATACAAAACCCCCAAAAAGTTGAATCCCTAACCCTGTACTAGCGGATTTCACAAAGTTTGGAATCAGAATCAGATGGATCAACTCATGTATTAGCAGCAGTAAAAAAATAGAAACGAGATATAAAATATTGAAAGTGAAGGTTATAGTACCTCCTTGAAGACCATAGTCCTCTAAGCTAACTGTAGAAAATATTCTGGTAATCATAATCGTAACCGCACCACCCAGAATCATAAAAGGAACAGATAAAAGAATAGCTTTCGGGAGGGATTTGGGTTCCTTTAATTTTACCCATTGCTGGAGAAGTAGTTTAGCTTGTTTATCTGGATCTGCTTTAGGCATATGAAAAGTGATCTTCACTTTCACTTACCTCCTATGAGAATGAATTTTATATTTTTTACGGGAATTTCTTGAAATGCTATCGATTATTCGCGACCTATACCAGAAACGCAAGGTATATTTTACCATATAAGCAACACATTAAGGTAGGCTTATTTGAGTGCATTTGCTTTAATCATTTTTGAACCGGCAGCTGCAGTTGGGCATTGATGTGAAAAACAGTTCATATCATATAAGCATGAGTTAATCTGTTTGAAAATGGCAGGTGGTCAAGTTAATGAGTGTATGGAGCGAGGCGAATGAAGAAGTTCGGCGGCTGACAGAAACGCTCACGGGCATGCAGAAGGATGATGGGTCTTGGCGATTCTGTTTTGATAATGGCACTTTGACAGACGCTTATTTCATCATCATTCTTCGAACCTTGGAGCTTCCTGATGAAACATTGATTCGGCAATTGCATAACCGAATTGCTTCCCAACAGCAGGAGAATGGCGCATGGAAGGTTTATACCGATGAGGAAGAGGGCAACTTGTCGGCAAGTGTAGACGCTTATTATGCGTTGTTGTATTCGGGTTACAGCAAAAAAACAGACGACATGATGAGAAAAGCAGCTCAATACATAAGATCCAAGGGCGGACTCAATCAGGCGAATACGATGCTGACCCAAGTCTTTTTGGCGGCTACCGGACAGCGTCCATGGCCATCCTCCTTGAATATCCCCCTTGAGTTTCTTCTTCTGCCTCCCACCTTTCCCATCAGTTTTTTTGATTTCTCAGGGTTTGCGCGAGTGCATCTTGTCCCTATCATGCTTATGGCGAATCGTCGGGTTGCATTAAGAACAAACGCTACTCCGGACCTATCGGACTTAAATGGGAGCGACAGAGCTATTCAAGTAGTTACAGCAGCAGCTCATCGTTCAACCTCTGACAACTTCCAAAGGCTGCTGGATGAGATTCAGAGCGGCATCAAGCAGCTTGCAAGCCTCCCTGGGCAATTTCACGAGAGTGCTGTCGTACGGGCGGAGCAGTTCATGCTTGATCGAATCGAGCCTGACGGTACGTTGTACAGCTATGCGACTAGCACAATGCTAATGATTATGGCGTTATTGGCGCTCGGCTACGACAAACGTCACCTAGTAATAAAAGCTGCGGTTCGCGGGCTCATATCCATGCTATGGATTTCACCAGGAGAGGTACTTCTTCAAAATTCCCCCTCCACAATATGGGATACTGCCTTACTGTCCGGTGTTTTGCAAAAAGCAGGAGTTTCGCCTGAACATACATCCATTAGAAAATCCGTCGCTTATCTGCTTGCCAAGCAGCAACACAAGATGGGAGATTGGAGTATACGTAATCCTAATCCTATTCCAGGTGGTTGGGGCTTCTCTGAGTCCAATACGATCAACCCGGATGTCGATGATTCTACTGCGGTGTTAAGAGCGATTCGGCAAACTGTACTGCGTGAGCCCGTATATCGGGATGCCTGGAACCGGGGACTCAATTGGGTGTTGTCTATGCAAAATAAGGACGGAGGTTGGGCCGCTTTTGAGAAAGATAACGACAATGAGCTGCTCACGCTTCTTCCCATAGAAGGCTCACGTGAGGCAGCGATTGACCCTTCTACAGCCGACCTTACAGGTAGGACATTGGAGTTTCTGGGTAATACGGCCGGTTTTAATAAAAGCCTTGCTTTCATGCGGAAAGGAACCGATTGGTTAATCAAGAACCAGGATGCGGA
The DNA here is from genome assembly GCF_042676305.1 of Paenibacillus sp. GCM10027630. Lineage (NCBI taxonomy): Bacteria > Bacillati > Bacillota > Bacilli > Caryophanales > Paenibacillaceae > Paenibacillus > Paenibacillus sp. GCM10027630. The sequence continues at coordinate 39,923 of NZ_JBHTGY010000002.1, forward strand.
TGGCTCATGGTATGGTCGTTGGGGTATTTGTTACCTTTATGGCACATGGGCTGCCTTAACGGGCATGATTGCAGCTGGGAATGATCCTCAGCATCCTACCGTGAACAAAGCTGTGCGTTGGCTTCTGAGCATTCAGAACGCTGATGGAGGCTGGGGAGAATCCTGCACCAGTGATCGCAAAAATCGATATGTGCCGCTTGGTGCAAGCACTCCTTCCCATACTGCGTGGGCAATGGATGCCCTTATCGCCGTAAACGCCAAGCCTGTACCTGCCATGGAGAGAGGCATCCAACAGCTAATGGCTCAATTGCATCAGGAGGACTGGACGACTCGGTACCCTACGGGTGCTGGACTTCCTGTAAGCTTTTACATCCACTACCATAGCTACCGATATATATGGCCTCTTTTAACGCTTAGCAATTATATCAGGAAATACAAATAATCAATGAAGAAGGATACCCATCAAGCGGTATCCTTTTTTTCAGTGTAATTATTTTCTTGCGATTAACATGAACCTTTGTGGACTTCACCTTATCACTATATTTATCTGATTTCAAAGTGGCTTGGTTTCAATTTTGCTTTTGTTTTTGCTTTTGTTTTTGTTTCTTCTCCTTTTATTTTTGCTCTTAGGCTTCGTTTCCTCTTCTTCATGCGTTTCTTGTTCCCCTACTTCTTCCTCCGTGTATGTCTTATTATCTTCCACTTCAGAATCGGAATCGGAATCATGTTCTTCGTTGTACGAACCGGATTTCAAGAAACGGTTGCGCAGTACCCGAGCTCCTTGTGTATCTTTTTCATCTTTTTTGTTCGGGCCTTCAATCCGGATATGATATTCCCCGTCTTTATTCGCGTAGTTGATATATTTATTCCGGTCCTCAGAACCGATCGATTGATCCTTATTTAAATTCGAAACGATATCATCTGTACTGTCAATCTTAATCCCCTGTGCGTCGGGTTTACCTCGCAGCTGTGCACGCATCAGTTTATGTAATTTGATTCTGACGACCTCTTTGCCGTAATCAGTTCGGTTCGGTGAAGCGTCCGGATTTGATGTTGAGATGGCATTGCTTAAGGGTTTGTTCGGTGAATCGTTATTCATCTGCTCCGAAGTCCTTACTGGAGCACTCCCCGCGCTGCGCAAACCCGTTTTATTTAGGAACGACTTGCGGGTCCCGTCAGGAAATTGATTTTTCATCATAAAGTTGTCACTTCGTTCGAGATATTTGGGATGCTTATGAATTTCCTCCTCCTGCTGTTTTGTTGTTTTAGGGTAAGTGGCTTTCGGTTCAGCTTCCAGTGCTTGAGCTTGCTTTGCAGGCCCGAATTTCGGCGCTCCATTAGGCTTTTGACCGACCTCGACATACCCTTTTGGAATAGGCCCGTCAATCCACTTGCCATTTTCATCAAAATAGCGCTGTATAGGCTGCTGACCTGCAGGTGCAGTAGAAATGGATATCTCTTGTACCTGCGTTCCGCTATCTCTGGATGTTTGATTGCCAAGTAAGGAAGTAACCGCTCGATTACCGATCATTTTCTGCAATTGCAGCACCTGTGATGGCAAAACCGGAGCAGTCGAGCGTGAAATCTTACCGTTTGATTCTGCATACTGGCTGATCGGCATGTTGCTTGCCCTTCCGCTCATAACTGATGCTTTTAGCGCTTGCGCCTGTTCTTGTTTCCTATTGGGAACATGCCTCATCATCTTCCACCTTTCTATAATGAATTGTAAGTTCACTAGCTTGCTATTGGATAGCGGTGAAATCCATAAATCAGCTTCATCCCTTATTTTACCATAAAAATCAGTGAGACATTACTTTTGCCATCCCCAACAAAAAGAACCCCCAACTAGGATGAGTTAGGGGTTTTAGGAGCAGCGCTTGAAATTTCACAGTGTAAAGCCATTCATGACGCGGTTCCACGCATTGTCCGATCCTTTCCAATCATAGCCTTGAGGGACATTAACACAGCATACATTGTCCAGCCCCCACTCCTCCTCATGAAGCTGACGAATAGGATGATTGTTTATGATCAGCAATCTGAATTTCCCGTACATTAATGTATTCAGCGCTCTCTTTAATTGCTGTGCTTCCTTCTCGCTCGTGTCGGTTCGTACAAATAGAACGGGCTTGTTTTGAATCGTGTGCCGAAAGCGATTGACACGCCGGTCGACCTTCTCCTTAAAAGCTGGGTATGCATCCCACCAACGCCCTAAATATAAGGGAAAATCATGAAAAGAAACAACGTCGTATGCGTTATCTCTGACAACGAAACACTCCCTCGTCCTGTCAATAAGTTCGAGATTGTTGTATTCCATTAAACCTCTAAACTGATGGTTCAGCAGCTGAACTAAGCCGGGTACGGATTGAGAAGTAAACCAGTCGATCGGACCGGCGGATTGACGCAACCCAATTCTGTTCAACTGATAGGCCACTTGGCAGGTGGATCCCAAGCTCATATAAATCTTATAACGGCCTACACAGTCATTCCACTTCATAACGCTCACTCCCGGCAAACAAATAGTTGAGCCTGTACAGATATTCACATGGCCCAGTGTTACTTTATTCCGGTGTGGCATATTAGGTGCGCTTAGAACGTAAAAAACTCCTTGATTATGAAGTAGCTCAATGGGAACTGCTTATGCTATCCCAATCTATTCATATTTCTAATAAAATCAGGCATTCTTCTCATCATCTTCTCTTGATCCAACTCAAAATCGTATTGTTTATATAATCCATGAGCATCTTTGGTTCCGAGTATTCCCGTTAAATCCTTTAGCTCTTCCGATTTAATTATGCTCTCTATTAATTTCTTTCCTATGCTTTGTCCTCTGTACGCTTCATCAATAAAAACATCACAAAGGTAATACATGGTTGCACCATCTGTAACTACACGTGCAAACCCGATCTGTCTATTATTTAAGTAAACTCCGTAACAAATGGAATTCTCTATAGATTTTCTAATTCGTTCCTCCGAACGTTTGTTTGCCCAATAACTTCTGGAAAGAAATGCAAATACGGTGTCTAAGTGCAATAATGATTTATCATTGCTTATTACCAGATCTTCTTTTTCATTATCCATTTATATCCGCACCTTTAGTTTTTAAAGGACATAATATCAAGTCTAGTTGAGAATTTCAATACTTTTATTTGAATTTTCAGCCAACTTGACGCTTAACTGTGTTTGCGAACCCAGTCTTCGTTCACACGCACATACCGCAGCCCTTTGCGTAAATACGTATAAGCAATATGGAGCTTGCCGTCACGTGATTGGATGATGGAGGGATAAGAGTAGCCGATTTCATTCTCTTTGTATTCGTCATCGGCTTCCTGCAGGTTAACCGAATAGGGCCATGTCTCTCCCTCATCCTCTGAAATAGACAAGGTGAGTGGTGTGCGTACAGCCTTGCGCCTTTCTTGACCGTCTTTGACGACCATACGGTACTGGCCTCTTTCAAGGCTGGCGTCATTGTAAATCAGTGCAAGGTGTCCGTTCGCCAGCTTCACGACCTGGGTCGATGAGTTGTTGTTCGGCAGCTCGCTAGGCTGCGGTTCCGACCAAGTGCGGCCATCGTCCTTGGAGACACTCGTATAAATCCGGTCTGCCAATCGGCTGCGGAACATCGCAAACAAACTGCCATCGCTCCTCTCAATAATGTTCATCTGTACCCCTTTTTCACTGGATGGAACTGTATGGTCGCTCCAGCTGCTTCCTTCATCGGTCGATACCTTAACTGCGCTGTACTCCCCATCGTCCTTGCAGTAATAAATCGGAAGCACCCAAACCCCTGCGCTTGTTATCACGATAGGATGTCTTAGAAAAATCCCTTGTTCGTCAAACCAGATTTCAGGCTCACTCCATGTATTTCCTCTGTCTTCGGAAATGCGCCGCACGACCCGCGAGGTTTGCTGATTATGCGGTTCATTCGACGTATGCATCAGCCACACTTGACCGTTAGGTGCCTGGAACAGAACCGGATTCTGCTCCGAACGCTCCAGGTCGCTGGACAGCTCATCTGGCCTGCTCCACTCCGAACTGCCAAGTGGCAGCCTGGACAGCACAATATTGGTGTCCGGATTCCCTTCTCCGCTGCCGGAAAACCAGACACACAGCAGCTCGCCGTTATCGAGCTCAAGTAAATTGGCGGCGTGGCTCGTTTCATAGAGATTGGGGAGAAAAGCATCCTCCCTACCAGGAGCTATTGTCGTAATTTTGCCGTTAAACCTATCCATTGCGGTCGCCTCTTTCCTGAATGCTCCGATTATTTTTGCCCTGCTTTGGAGTACGCTGCTTTATATTCTTCCATCATTTTATCTCCACCGTTTTTCTTCCACTTGTCTACCTCTGCTTGCCATCCCGCTTCATCGATCTTGCCCATAATGAATTTGGTCTGAGCATCCATAATTTGCAGCTCCAGCTCTTTGCCGCGTTCATTGTAAGTAGATGACAGCAAGGTTAGCGCAGGGTTAGCCACCACATATTTTTCATTTTCCCTGGATACCTGCTGGTTTTTGACGCTTAACGGGGCATCCTTTGTCGGCTTCACATTATAACCTTCACGATAAGGCAGATTGTCTCGGTAAGGCTTGACCTCCTTCTGATTGGCCTCACGGTCTAAGGGCTCCGTATACTCACCTTTATCCACGAAATGCCGCCCTTCAATACCGCGCATCAACAGCGTCGCCATAGGCGGGTCCATCAGCTTGTCTACAAAGGAAAGCACCTGCTTCAGCTCGGCTTCCGATTTAATTGATGATTTCGAAAAAGCCAGGAATCCGTTATTACCGCTTTCTCCCGGCACACGAATGCCGTTTGGTCCCTGTACAGAGGCTGCATCGACCACAGCGTCAGGAACATTTTTCACAAGCAGATCCTGCCAGTTCTGAGCGTTCCCTCCGGAAAATTTAATGCCAGCGCGTCCTGCATTGTATATTTTCTCGGTTTCCGTAGGATCGAGCACGGTAAAGTCCTGATTAATCAGCTTATCGGCATACATCCTTTTCATCAGCTTCATAGCTTCCATAAATTGAGGAGTCATGAATTCTGGTGTAAAGCTGCTATTTTCAACCTTCCATTTGTTCGGTCCGCCGATACTGACAGAAAAGCGGGTCAGCGTGGATTCCGCTCCATCATTATATTTTTTATCGAAAATCATGCCGTAGGTATCGTTCTTGCCGTTTTTATTCGGATCATTCAGTGTAAAGGCTTGGGCCAATTTGTACCAGTCATCCATCGTTTTGGGAAGTTGGAGCCCTAGTGCATCCGTCCAGTCCTTGCGGTAATGAATGACAGCGCGCCCCAAGTCGCGGAACAGGGGAATCCCGTACACTTTTCCATCAACCGCTATATTATCATAGTGCTGTTTGTTTTGAGCCGACAAATTTTTATAATCCTTCAAATACGGGCCAATTTCCCAAAAAACGCCGGATTGGATCGTGCTGATGATTGTCGGAACATATTTAACCCTGACGAGCTTCGGAAGCTCTCCTGCCGCTATCATTACATTGATTTTGTCATCATAGGCGGAGCCTGGAATCCATTGAATCGTAATTTTGGAATTAGTGTACTTCTCCATGGCCGTTTCCACATCATTGCCCTTGGCCGGGACCTCCCCTACCTGGGAAAGAACAATGGAAATATCGGCAGGCTTGCTGGTGTCCACATTACTGTCTGAAGCGGCTGGCGGTTTGGAAGCCTCTCCCCCACACCCGGCCAATGCCCCGGTTAGCACCAACACCGCACTATAGGAAGCCCATGCCTTCTGTTTATTCATCTGTAAGATCCCCCTAATTATTATAGTAATTTAAATAGTATTTTTACTTGCTGTTATTTTGTTACTTTTTTTACTTTGTTACTTTCTCAAAGCTGTAAACCATTCTGGTCAGAGCATCGCTTTCCAAAGCCAGCTGTCCATCCACATAAATCCGGTAGCCTGCCACTAGATCTATATTCGGGTCGTCACCCCTGTTATAGGTAATTGTCAGCTCATATCCAGCCGCACGAATGCCTTCCAACCGGAAATGAGACAATCCGATATCAATCGGGTCCAACACAAAACGGCTTTCTTCAACATTCAGACCTGCAATATGCTTGATAACCAGGTCGATATAATAGGAATGGTTGTAGTCAACCTCATCGCTCAAAGGCTCTCCGCTTTGGCTGCTGTAATGCTCCACCAGATAGGGAGCAGACAAATCCCGATTGCGGTAATGAAGCAGGGAATATTCACGGAACAGATGGCCGAAATCACGGTCCCACTTATGTCCGTTCCGTTTGCTCTCCAAAGCCATTGCATCCAGCACGATACTGTTTGTATAAGGCCATGTCGGCCCATCCCAAACGCATCCGTTGCGTCCTTTGAAATAATTACCTTGCCAGCTGCCCTCCGGTTGGTAAACAGGACAATCCGCAGATACTGAAGGAAATGGGCTCGGTGTACCGAACTCCTCTTCATTAAGTGCGTGCAGCAGCCCATCGGCATGCTCAGCATCCGTCAGCTGCGCCCAGTAGGGATAAAATCCGACTACGTTCTTAACCCATGCCTTCTCATCCGTTAAATGATGCAAATCATAAAAAAACTGCGTTCCCCCATCCCACATTTTATGAAGGATATCTTGATGAATTGTATCGGCCTGCTTTTCGAACTCTTCCGCTTCTGTGTCATTTGCCGCCCGGCACAATCGTGCCACGCCCAGGCAGTTCAAATAATGATAGACGGATCGGTCCACTCTTTTCAGTGGAGTAAACGTCGCCGGGTCTTTACAATCCTTCGGGAAATCATGAAAGTACCAGTAGCTTGGCTGATATTCTTTCCCTGTTCGATTATGCGTGTATTCGATCAGCAAGCTGTCAGCTGCGCTGCCCAGCTTGGTTGATTCTCCCCGGATTTGCTCTTTGAGTGAGGGCAGCATCTCCTTGAGCAGTTCTGGATCACGGTGCACCAAATAATCCTGATAAGCCGCCCAGCCCATAAAATTAGCGTATGAATGAAGCGTGCTGTTGACAAACAAGCATTTGTAAAAGCCTTCCTCATCCTGGCTCGCCTTCATGCTGCGCATAGCGCCTTGCGAGTAAACGGGATCGTTGTACCAGCGGGCTTCGAGTAAATGCATAGGAACAGTGAGAGGAATCATTTTGCTAAACTCCCACCCCTTCGGATCAAGCGGTCGTTTGCTCATTTTATGTGAACGTCCCTCGTAAAATAAGGGATGCTGTAGATTACCGTATCGTGGATTAGCCAGAGTGTGGCGCATCACGAACCAGCGGTACAGCCAGGTCGTATCCAGCAGAGGTTCGCTGCTCGCAAAAAGCGGCGCATGCTCGAACCAGCGCTGGTAGGTCTGCTGCTGCCCGGCGAGCAGCGCTGCACCGCTCTGAGCCGGGTTTAGAACCGAGTCGAGCCGCTGCTCCAGCTCGGACTGAGTGTCCGTCTCGAGCAATCCGAGCGCCACCGCCGTAATCAGCTCCGCGGATTCGCCCGGCTGCAGCGTCAGGCCCGTGAACAGCTCAGGCCTGCTGGTGCGAAGCGCCGCCTGCAGCGTGAAGCCATAGTGCGGGACGCTCAGGCTTCCGTTCAAGCCGTTGCCCATCGGTTCGCACCTGAACAGCACCGGCTCCGCAATCAGCCGAAGCACTATAGCTTGACCGCTTGTGTTGGTCCAAGTTTGGCAGGAGACCGCGCAATCCTCCCATGTTATATATTTGTATTCTTTGAGTTCTACTCTACTTGTGGCATACTCCATCGATAAATAGCTTGGATACCAGTTTATATTGGACGGCTCATAGCTTGTGACTGCATCGCATTCAACCGGAAATAGGGAAGGAATGTTCAGCTTATGTATAAAATCGATGGCCCCGCTAAAGCCAGGCTGCGGCCATAGGAAGTCAGCCCACAGCCTGGCTCCCGTAGAACCTAGCAAGCAGGATTTGGGCAGCGTTCGCAGGCTGCGCTTCCCCCCTCCCAGAGCTTGATCGATATTGAACTGTGTGCTTGGGCCATTTTTGATTTGCTTCACCAGGTCAAGCCTCCCTTCTCAAGATCACAATGTTTCAGACAAGCCTTGCACTTATGCGCAGGTTAAACCTTCAAAATCGTCCCTGCAATATGTCGGACACCCCCGCCGTTCATTTGAATCGGATCATCCTTGCTGTTGAAGTAGTAGGTGGCCAGAATCTCACCCTTAACCACTTCTGTGGCGCGAGGGTAACCGAGATCCCGGTTGCCGCCATCATCACGCAGCATAAGCTCAGGCCCCCAGGTACGGCCGCCGTCCTCACTAATTTTCGCACGGATACCATAGGCCGGAATCCGGTAGCCGTAGACAGCGAATATGCGCCCATCCTCCAGCAGCGTCAGATGCACCGTGTCTCCATGCTCGTTGATGCGCGAGCGCAGCTGCCACGTCAAGCCGCCGTCCTCGGAAGCATACACTTCACCCCAAGCTGCTTCCATCGAAGACTTGCATCGTACACCGACGATGATAGTTCCATCCTTCAGCATAATCGGCGAAGGGCAAATGACGCGATATTCGTTACTATCGGGCATATAGGAGAGTAATGTCCAACGGACACCACCGTCGAATGATCCGTATACAACCGGACGGTCATAATTATTATGCTGCGGCTTAGCGGTAAGAAACAGCAGGATTACGCCGTCAGGACGGACCAAATAAGAGGATCTTCCCTGGAATCTTGGAATATTGCAAAAAGGCAGCAGCACAGCAGGCCCCCAGGTTTGCCCAGCATCCTTCGACAGCTTCACCCAAGCCTTCGCGTCAGGGGCACCGGAGTTCGGCGTCGTCCAGCAGCAGAGCAGCGTATTCGGATCGCTGAAATCGTGGGGCTCGATAGTTGGCTCTTTACCGAACTGAAGCTGTTCGTTTACTTCCAAATTGTCGGCTACGGTCTCTGCCACTCCCCAAGTTCGGCCTCCATCTGTCGATCGTACTGCAGCAATTCGTCCGAAAAATTCCACACGGCGGTGCATCAAGTGCTTGGTATTCGTATAATCGCACGGCATATTCATAAAACCGACAAGGATATTGTTCTCTGAAATTTTCCACATTCCCGCATTAAAAGGCCATGAGCTGAATTCGTTATCGTTTCTATACAACACTACATGTTCCATATCCTTAGGCGTTATCCAATTTTGTCTATTCATTCGTCTCTCTCCTCATTTTTCATAATGTTTTCCCGTTGTTTTTGAATACTTCCCTTAGAATCTTACCCCTTCAATGAGCCTAAAAGCATCCCTTTGGTAAAATATTTTTGGGCAAACGGATACACGAACAATATAGGGAAAATAGCTAAAAAAATCGTGGCCGCCTCAATATTATCAGGCAAAATTTGATGTCCGTTAACCGTTAAATTTTCAAATGAGGTGCCTCCATCAGGCTTGATAATCAATCTGTACAATATCAACTGAATCGGATGCAGCGTACGGTCCTGCAAATAAATCAACGGTATCATAAATGCGTTCCATATATGTACGGCATAAAATACTCCGATAGTCGCTAGAACCGGCGTGGAGAGCGGAAAAAATATCCGTGTCAGCATCTGAAGCTCATTAGCTCCATCAATAAAGGCGGATTCCTCCAATTCACCGGGAATAGCGTCCAGGAACGAGCGGGTAATAATTAATAAAAAGGTGCTGATAGCCCCGGGCAAAATCATAATCCATCTGGAGTTGACCAAACCTAGCGTGTTATTTACAAGATAGCTCGGAATTAAGCCTGCTTCGAAAATCCAGGTAAACAGAAAAAGCAGCATAATGAAGTATCGGCCCTTCAGCCTTTTACGAGATAAAGCATAAGCGGTGACGAACGTCAGCAGCACAGCCACCAACGTTCCTGATACCGTATAAAAAATCGAATTGAACAAACCGAGGGAAATGCCTAATCTGGAGTTACCGAGCACATACTTGTAAGTCTCTACATTGAACCCAATTGGCCAAAAATAAACTTTGCCCGTTATAACCGCCAGTCCATCGCTTACCGATACCGCCAATATGTTCAAGAAGGGATACACGCAAATGATCGCCAGCAAAATCAGCAAACTATTATTGGTTGCTTCAAACATATCTATTTTTCGTTTCCGCAAAGATGTACCCTCCTAAAACAATCTCGATTCGGAATATTTTTTGGAAATTTTATTCGCGCTTACGACGAGCAGCATCGCCACAATGGACTGGAATAGGCCCACCGCCGCTCCGAAGCTGTAATTCGGAAAGCCCTGTGATGCGAAGGCTTGACGGTAAACGAAGCTTTGAATCACATCGGCCGTTTCATAGACACTCGGATTGTACATCAGCAGCACCTTATCCAGATCAACCGACAGGAAGGAACCAATATTAAGGATAAACATGGTTACGATAATATTCGACAACGATGGAAGTGTAATAAAAAACATCTTTTGCCACCGCGTTGCCCCATCGATCTCCGCTGCCTCGTATTGATGGGGATCAATGCCCGCAATGGCCGCCAAATAAATAATTGAGCCGTAGCCGAATGAATGCCAAACGTTCAAGCTGACATATAAGCTCCGAAACCAACCCGCTTCCGCCATAAAAAACACTGGCTCTATCCCTATCCCATCCAACAGCCGATTTACGAGACCTGTCTGTGGAGACAAAAACGTATACACAATACTGACAGTAACGGCCGAGGAAATGAAATAAGGGAAAAAGCTGAGCGACTGCGTGAACCGTTTGACCATCGCGCTGCGTACCTCATTTAAAAACAATGCAAAAATAATTGGAACAGGGAATCCGAAAAGAAGGTTGTATATGGCTAATAACAGTGTGTTTTTTAGCAGCACCAAAAAGTAAGGATCCTGGATAAACACCTTGAAATTTTCCAGTCCAACCCATGAGCTTCCTTTAATCCCCTGAAACGTGTTGTAGTCCTGGAACGCAATAACCAGCCCAAACAGCGGTGCCAGCTTAAAAATAAGAAGGTGCAGCAAGCCAGGCAGCAGCAGCAGATAAAGTAGCTTGGTATTCCACAGCTGCCTGATCCTGCGCTGACGAGCTGTATTAACAACAGTTTGGGTTCGTTTAATTTCCATAGGAATTACCTCTGATTATTATAATTTTCCAAAAAGATAAGAGCGTTTTCATCTTCAGATGACCATATTATTTCTTTATCATAGTGTCATAAGCTTTTTGGTCGATTTCTACAATTTTTGAATAACCGAGAGTATCCATTTCTTTCAAGAACGCATCCCATTCCGCGACAGGTCGTTTTCCGGTTACAAATTTAACCAGATTCGCTTTTAACGCTTCATTCACTTTGGCCACCAAATTGCTTCTCTCTTTCAATTCATCGGTAGAGTATTTGATGATCGGGAAGGTTTCGGCATATTTATTGAAATAGTCGTTAGCATAGGATTTGGTCAAGCTGTGATTAAATTCGTAGAAGGCTTCATTATTGACCGGAATCGGGAACGTCAGTCGATCCTGGAAGAAGGTCCACGCCGGAGTACCAAGCGGTTTAGTCGATTCTTCCTCGAATTTGATCGTAAATTCATTTTTCCCGTTCGGGTTTTTCTTGAACGTCGTACCTTCAACACCCCATCCAACCAGTGTTTGTCCCTTGTCAGAATATAGGTAATCAAGAAATTTAATAATGCTCGGAGCCTTATCGGCAGATTTTGCATTTATGACGAAGGCTCGGTCTACGCGGTACTCCGGAACGGTAGGGAATTTGGACTGCCCACCAGCATCGTTAAGGAACGGCGGCATCACTTTCATCGAGAAGTTGGGATCGGTTTTGGCTCCGCCATTTATCAAAAACCAAGACGGTCGAGTGTAAAAGTCGTGTCCGATTGCGACATTACCGTTGAGCACTTTAGTCTGCCATGCTTCCTCCGTGGACAAACCGCTGACCCATTCCGGATCAATCAATTTATCTTTGTAAATTTCGATGTACCAATCTATCATTTTCTTGAAGCCAGCCGCTTTAAGATCGTAACCTTGCCCTCCGTTGTAAACACCATGGACCTTGCCTTGACCGTCAATTAAATCATTAGCACTGAAAGCAGACTGAAATTTCACGAAATCTTCGCGGCCACCGAACGGATAAAAATTTTTATTGTCCTTGTACGTATCTTTCAATTTGCGAAGTACTTCAGTAAACTCCTGAATTGTTTTCGGATCCGTAGTAATTCCCGCTTTTTTGAACATATCGTCACGATAAAAGGTAGTGTTAGAGATTTTGGGATATTGGGGAATAATTGCATACATTTTGCCATTGCTGCTTGTAACGAGCTTCGCATAATCAGGATGTGCATCCAAGAATTTTTTGATGTTAGGGCCATATTGATCGATCAGCGGGCGCAGATCCACAAATGCTCCTTTAGAACCGTAAACTTCGGCTTGGCTGAGCTGCATAATTCCGGCATCGGAAAAGTCTCCCGACCCCACTTTAAGATCAATGTTTTTATAATAGGGGTCACCATCTCCGCCATTAATAAATTCAATATTGGCACCCGTTTCCTTTAACAATACTGGAATATGGTTCATATCCTTCATCCAATTCACGAATTTTCCAGGAAGCGTGTATGTAAATTTAGCCTGTGCCACTTGATCCACTGCTGGTTTGCTTGAATCCTTCGTTTCTCCCGGCTTATTTAAGTCCGAGCTGCAGCCCGTAACGCTTATCAAAGCCCCAGTTATCGCAACATACATGATCTTATGAGAACCGCTTTTCCAATTGTTATTCAAACGCATTTGTGTATTCCCCCTCCAATATTTTCAAATTAACTAACATTATTGTGTCATGCCGCATGAACAGGAAACGCTTTCATTTCCGAAAAAAATACGTTATTTATCCGTTCCTTTAACCCATGCTTCCGTAAAAACCACATGCTTTATACCCTCACGTCCACCATAAGCGAAAGCAGCGTGTAGTAACCCATCGTTGGTTTGTAAAATCCATGGATACTCATATTTGCGATTCAATGATTCATTGTTTTCTCCGCTGAACCCATCACCCGTTTCTATAATTCGTCGGTAAGGCCATGTTAGTCCTTCATCTTCAGAGAGTGCGACCGTGACAGGATATCTGACTTTGGGCCAAACCGTGAGATGCGGATCATCATTTGCGCTTGAATGGTTGTAAATAACGGCTAATCGATTGCTCTGTAGACGAATAGCTCGAATGGAAGCATTATTATTCGGTAACACGGTGCGCTCGGGCTCGGTCCATGTGCAGCCGAAATCGGAGGATTTGCTAATGTAAATCCGATCGGCTGCCCGGCTTCGGAACAATGCCAGCATGTTGGCACCCTCCCCGGATAGCAGCGAAGCGTGAACACGCCCCCGGCTGTTAGGCACCGGAATTTCCTTCCAAGTCTTTCCTTGGTCCATGGAGCGTTGAATGACACTGTAATCACTGCCATATTCAGTTTCACCATCTGCACGGCTGTACCACATGGGGAATAGCCAGCTTCCATCTTTGGCAACATGAATGGGAGCCCTGCAAAACGAGCCTTCGGATTCAAACATTGTCTTAGCCGCTCCCCAAGTCCAGCCCCCGTCCAATGATTCGCGGCAGCGGATAACTGCTGTTTCCTGGCGTGTAAAAGTCCGATTCGGATATAGCTTCTTGAACTCTTCACGACTCATCGAAGCTGCTTCTTGTGCCGTATACATGAGCAGCAGCTTGCCATCGGGCGCCAAGAACAGCACCGGATTTTGCTCCGATTTGGTATCATCATCGGATACTTTAACCGGTTCACTCCATTGAGTTTCTCCTGCTTTCAGCCTGGACATGACGATTTCTATGTCGCTTCGTCCTTCCTCCGTATGCCCGGCGAACCATACCGCAAGCAGATCCCCATTACCGAGTTCCGCCATGCTGGGCGCATGATTGACACGGTAGGCTGTAGGAATGTAAGCCTCAGCCCCGCCGTTATAACGGGATCGGAGTGTACCGTCTTTGTCCACCCCTTGATTCACAAGCATCATTCTCATTGTCACGAGTGCTCCTCCTCATTTGTATTTAAGTTACTTTCTTTAATGGAATGGTGGCAGCATCAGAAATCAGTAGTCCTTGCTTTTGGTAGCTATCCATTAAATGAGTAAGCTCAACTTGTTTCTCCGCGGTTAACGGACTAACCGGTAAGCGGCAAGGACCCGCAGGAAGTCCCGCCCAATTCATTGCCTCCTTTAAAACCGAAGGCAGTGTACCCCATTGAAATGCACTGCGGATTTCTCTCAATCCCCGCTGCATAGCTTCCGCTTCCTCAATCTTCCCTTGCTTCCAAAGATCATATATCGCAACGACCAATTCCGGAAAAAGATTGGCTGTAGCTGCAATTGCGCCTTTTCCGCCCGACATAAGTGTAGATAGAATTAACGAATCCGTGCCGGCCAATACGGAGAAACCTTCATCGCTCTCCATCAAATAGTTCAAAATAGTATCAAAGCTGCCGCTGCTATCCTTAATACCTACAATGTTAGGGATTCGTGCCAACTCACCAACCGTCTTTGGATGCAGCGCATTGCCCGTTCGTCCAGGAATGTTATATAAAAGAATCGGAAGAGAAGTCTCATTTGCCAATGCCCGATAATAATCAGCCAGTTCCTTCTGACTGAAAGCAAGGAAATAAGGCGTAATAACAGACAATGCATCTACACCGATACTTTCCATCTCGCGGGCAAGGCGAATCGTCTCCGCTGTGCTGATACAGCCTGCACCTACATAAACGGGAATTTGCCCCCTTGTCTCTTCCACGATGATGGTCGCGATTCTCTTCTTTTCTTCAAAGCTTAACGAGAAGAACTCGCCGTTTGTACCTAAACAAAATAATCCGTGAACACCCGCTTTGATGAAGCGCTTAACAAGCATGCGCAAAGCTTCTTCGTTGATTTCCTGTTGTTCATTAAACGGCGTAATCATCGCCGGTATAATGCCTTCGGCTTTAAACATCCAGCTGTTCACCTCCATTTTATATCGAATCGTTCATTGTTCCATGTTGTATGTTGTATACATCATTTAGTAAAAAAAAACTATTTCTGTGGCTAAAATAGCTTTCCTTCCTGTCCGTTTCGGACTTTAAACCGTACTACTATGACCTCACAAACCCACAATCTGGTATTAAATCGTTCCACCATTTTCGCGTATCCCTCTTAAGAGTCTCTCTTTAGAGTCTTCCAGATGCAATTGAATAACCTGCTTCATATCGCTGGTTTGTCCGCCTTTTAGCACGTCTACAATCTGTTGGTGCTGATCTTGTGCTACTTTGACCATTTCATCGGTAACAATAGATGATTTCATTGTAATATACCGATAATTCATCGTTCTTAAGTAAATATCAATATTGTTTTTATTTTGTCCAAGCTCCATAAATTCCAAATGAAACTCCAGATTAAAATCAGCCTTCAAATAATCGTCTATACGATTGGATTCAACCTTTTCGGCGGATAATCTTAAAATTTCCTCCATTCTAGATAGCCTATACTTGAGAGTATCCTTATTAACATCATTAAGTTTCTCGACTACCCAAAATTCCAGCATAAGCCGCGTATCCATAATATTCAGTACATCCTGCTCATTTATTGCAACAACGAATGTACCGACCTTGGAAATCGTTTTAACTAAACCTTCCATTTCAAGGCGATTTAGTGCATCCCTCACCGGAGTTCGGCTCACACCTAACTGGTCAGATAACTCTGGAATAGAAAGCTTATGGTTTGGATCAAATTTTCGGCGTATAATGCGTTCTTTTAAAAGTGTATAGGTTTTATCCCACAAATTGGATGTATCGATTTTCGGTAAACTCATTGGCATGCCACCTTTATTTCTCTTTGTTGTATACAACATATAACATATATTAGACGGTTAATATTTATAAGTCAATAACTTTATGGAAAAAATAACTACAAAATATTTTGGCCACAAACTAAAGCGCTCATTCACCCCAGTTTCTTTGCATTTTATAGCATGAATTAGGGGCACAGTGGACAAAAGATACTATATGCTGGCATGGCCTTCTTTCATATACCTATCCGCTTATTTCGTATCTATCGTTAAATAATCCTATGATTTCTCTTTGTTTTGGATCTAATCTTATCATCACTTCAGAAACGATATCCTTAGGTATTTCCTTATAATAGGCTTGTGCAATCCCACCGGTTATACAAGCTATCGTGTCACTATCGCCACCAATTGAAATAGCCTTCCTAATTGCATCCTCAAAATCAGTCGATTCCAGGAAAGCAATTATTGCCTGTGGAACTGATCCCTGACAAGTTGGGTCAAAGCTGTAGTCTGGTTTTATTTCATCTAATCGTTGATTTAAATTGTACTTGAACCTTCTTTGAATAAAATCTTTTATTTGTTGTTTTGACTTGTTATTCTTTGCTAAAAATACCGCACAAGCAACGGCTTGAGCCCCTATTACTCCATGTCTGTGATTATGAGTTACTATTGCCGATCTCTTAGACTCAATCAGCACTTCTTCTAAAGTATTGCATGCAAATCCTATTGGACTTACTCTCATTGCTGATCCATTCCCATAGCTCTTATATGGTTTGGCTTCCCTGTTATGGGCCCATTCTTCGAACTTCTGACCATACTGTCGTAAAAGATTCGCATACAGCTTCTTGCTCACATAATAATCAACCCATATGTTGCTATGTTGTTTCCTTTTTAGAACAGCATCCGCAATGGCTACCGTTAATACAGTATCATCTGTAAATCTTGTGAATCTGCTGAATAATTCGAATTCAGTAGATTTGTTGTTATGCCATTCAAATACAGAACCGATTACATCTCCGATGATGGCTCCTAGCATACTTCACTCCTCCGAATTTTTATTAAGATTAACGTTCTTGTATATGTAAACAACCTAGGATAAAAGTCGTGTAGTGATCGGGTGACTGTGTTACCAGCATTGCTGCTACCTTGATTTACTAAGAAGCACCTGTTATTTACCACCTATTATTTACTTAAAATAAGAAAATATCTTTAAAATCCATACAAAGGCCTTTATCACATCACGAGAGTGATCATAGAACCATGCTATAAATAATATTGAAAGAATTCCCACGATAATAGAAATTAATAGGTTCAATCTTTTACTTGCCAGGATATTTATTGAAATTATTACCAAAAATATAAGTACATTAATAAAAGTTTCTATCCAATAATTCATCGTTTCACTCTCTTCTCAACACCTAGATGTAGCCGCCTCCATTTATTACAATCAATTAATCTGATTCATAATATTCGATGCTTTTCTTTAGTATCCAATTGTTTTTTAATTCATTTTCATTACATAGACGCTGCGATTGCAGAATCTCCAAAATCCTCAGTATCAGCTGAAATGTATAGTAATAATGAAATAAAATCATTACTCTCAAGATTGATATTCCCTAGAAAATAATTTCGGCTTCTTTGAAATTTATTCGACTCGAAGCCATTGCCTGCTCCCAAAAACCTGCATTTATACAGCCTTTGGCCATTATATCCGAAGTCTTATTGAATTCATGCAAATGTGCATTTATTTTTTCATTCTTAGCTGAATCGGAGCGTTTTCCATGAAAATTGCTGTACTTTTGCAGGTTTGTTCTCTCTACTGCAATTCCGGCAGGAAAAAAACTGCGTTTTTGCAGGTTTTTGTGGTAGGGGAGGGTCCTGTACTGATTTTGAGGTTGAGGCTAATTATTACTTGATAATTATAAAATGAAGTTATTTGAAGTCTCCACATCTTTTAAAATCTTAATTAGGTTCCTTTAAAAACTCTCGTAACTCAACAAAACTATCAGTTTTCAAGATTACTTTATAATTCTTTGCATTCGGGTTGTATCTATCTAATTTTTTTCTATTTTCAGTTAAAACGTATTTCTTTTGATGTTCTTGATATTCAACCGACTACGTTCCTGGGTATGAAATAATCTTTACTCTATTTGTATTCAAAGTTTTTATTAACTTTTGTTCATTTTCCATCTCATTGCTAAAAACAATTAAATTATACATTTTAAATAATGCTGATATTGCTTAATTCCTGCAAAAAAAAGCACGGTAGCTATTAATGCAATGGCTGATACTAAATAAATAGTGTTTATGTTTTTGTTAGCTTTCATGGTTCACTTCCACTACAAGTTTCTATTTATTATTTTCGTCGATTTCATCTAATGCTGCAGCATTCGAATTATATTCAAAACTAACCCTTCCATAATCTTTTTATTCCCATAAATACTTCCTCATTGAATTCCATCCTGTATACATCGGGTTTTGAAGTCTGTAATAAAAATTCCAGATCGTACTGACTGTCAAAGTATCCCATCATTAGTGTCATAACAATCCCATGAGTTCCTATTACAACTTTCTGTCCTTTATACTTCTCTAGAATCTTTTTCAATGTAGTTATAGACCGATTCTGACAATTTGTAATAGATTCCCCTCCTGGCAAGGAAAAGTCTGAGTCAGAAAACATCTTCTTTACCGATGGATACAATTCTTTATCAGATAATATCTTATCATCACTTAAAAAAACCAATTCTCTCAGGTCTTCGAAAACTAATATTTCTTTCTTAAAGGACTCGGCTAAGTCCTCTATTGTTAATGTTGCCCTTCTATATGGACTTGAAACAAACATGTTTATTTCTTCATTTTTCAATAATTCAGTTATTTTACGGGCATCCGAACTACCCTTTTCAGTTAACCCACGTGTCCTCTCATTCCCTTCTGTTTTGGGTGATTCTCCGTGCCTGACCATATAAATAAAAGTTTTCATAATAACCCTTTCGCAATTCTAATGATTTATAGCTCTCAAACCTCATTGGCTTAAGCCGAGTTGTGGCTGGTCATTTGGATCGAGATCTTTTGTATAAGCACTTATCCATTCAAGGTTACAATGCTTATTTTAACAATACTGTTAATTAATTCTCGTTTTCTTCCCGTATATTACCTTGGAAATCTCATTTTCAAGTCCTTTTAAATTTTCATGAACCCATAGTTTTTCCAGTGCTAATCCACCACCCATTCCACCTGAAACAATATCACCTGGATTAAATATCTCAAAATACATTCCAGTCGAATCTGCTTCATCCCATTGGGCATTATCAATATCAATTAATAATCTACTTAAAGTACCTAGATCTGCCCTTATAATATGAACGGGGCACACTATATAAATTTGGCCGCCGTGGTCTCCTTCCATAACTAAATATGAGTTTTTGATTTCTTTAGCTTCTTCAAATGTCTTAATAAACTTGTGGTTTAAACTATGAGCTTCATTCATTATATGTCTAAGTGGACTATGAAATTGAGGGATTAGTTTCATGTCTTTTTCATCATTTTTATTTGTCATTAACGACTCCTCATGTGAAGTTATTTAAACAATTATCACGGAATTTCATAAAACGTTCTTGTATCTACGAACCCTCACCGACTTAATCCCAAAGGGCGCCGCGACACTGATAGATCGTGCAGAGTAAAAATCATCGTCAGACCAAGGGGTACGTTCCGCAGCGTGAATACGGTATTATCTGAAGTTCCCTTTTCATCAAAATCGCTTTCAATCATCTTTAATTTGGTCTGTCTGTCTTTGGATATTCTTTTTGAAATAGATATTCCCATTCGTTCATAAACCCCTCATCAAATTCCTTATTATAGTAATTGATATGCGCATTCCAAAACTCTTTTGATTTACAATAGTAAGTACCTAGAACAAAAAAGGGATAGTTATGTACCGAGCTTGCCATTATTCGTATCTTATCAAATTCATTGAGTTCAATCTTCTTTTTTAGTTCCTCAAGTATATATATTAATGGTTCTATGCTAATGTTGACTCGATCCATACTATAATTCCCCGTTCTAACATAAAACCTTCTTAACTCTGAAATAACTGTGTTTCTATAAGAATTTTCCGTAATCCCATATAGTTTATTAATAAGAAGATGGATTGTTCGATAATCAAATTTAATATCTTTATAAAGATAGTTTAAAAAAACTTCTATTATATCTCTATGAATTGGATTTTTCGGTTCCGATCTAATAAATATAAACATATAAAACAAAGCCACCATGAACTTTTTTACATATCTTCTCCGAAAAATCACCCTCACCTACTTTCTTTTAATGTTAACGTTTTAGTTCGCGTTTCTGACATCCATGAAGTTCCTATAAATAAAGATCTTCAAAAATCGTTCTTAAAATACTCCCTTAAACCATTCCATACGTCTTCTGTTACAAAATAAGTTTCCACTGCTTCCAACTCTTCTCCAGATTTATCTTTATATCTGATTATAGAATAAAAATTGTCACCAATTTGTTTATTTGTCCAGTCTAGAAAATAGACAAATTCACCAACTTTAAGTTCCTTTAAATGAGGTTTATCAAAGTTACTGTTTTCATCTATAGATGTTTTAGCTATAAATCCATCAATTACATAAATTAGATCTCCTTTTCGACATTCAGTTGAAACACTCACAAGTTACCTCCTTGTTTTAATAAAACGCCATTAATAATCTTACATCAAAAATTACACCTAACGTTCTTGTTCTTACGAAGCCGAGAGCGTTAAGGGACGAATGCCCGGCAGCGGCTGGGGTTTGCTTCGTAAAGTTTGTCTGATCCACTACCACGAATTGCCTCAGGCAGACCCAGGATGGCCCCTGCAAGATATTATAAGATGTCCCTACCTTCGAAGCTAAAACAAAAAAAGTGTTTATGAATGTAAGTAATTAATTGCCTTTAAATATAACTGTTCTTTCCGCTTTCTATCATGCTCTCCAGGTACGGGTTTCTTGAAAAAGTCTACACTTAGCTTACTAATTAATCGCTTATCAAGTGCATGCTCTAGTAAATCATATCCTCTAAGGCTTACCAGTGTTTCGATCTCCGTAGCATTTAAATCTTGGTGTGTTCTTAATTTATTTCGCATTGACCAAAAATATATTTGCCGTTCAACCTCTTTGTTATAGAATTCATTAAAAATCAAATTAACTTGTTCTTTCGTAACTTGGTCATTTTTTATAGCTCTTATGACTAGACTCTCGAGCGCACTAAAATTATCTTGTCTAAATTCCTGTATCAGTTTTAATAACATATCATCTGACCAGTCTAATTGCTGATAATACGACCATAAAATATGCTCTTTGACTGAATAAGATATGGTCAACTGTCCCATTTTTCTAGTAATATACTCTAGTGAACTAAATTCAAGTGTCCCATGAATTGACAATTGTTCACTGATGCTTAATGAATTTATTAATTTATCTATTAATTCAGTTTGATCTTCTAAAACAAGCTCTTGTATATGTTTAGATACCAACTGCATATGTGAGTTAATAATTAAACTTCCTTTCTTTTAATATGTTTTTATATTCTACGGGGATTTCTTATAACGTATTCACGAACCAGAGAGCCTCAAGGCATTGTAGCACTGGATCCGTAGTCGACTTCCTCGATTACGCTAGTCTTGTAATTACCTCGTCTTTAATCGATTTAGTTATTCCTGTCTGAAAATCCGTTTCTATTAAATATTCTTTTAAATCTCCCATTTCTTCTTCATCATCTATTATTATAAAATGATTTATTTCTTGTTGAGTGCCTTTACTGATTTTAATATATTCTTGTATTTCCCTACCTCGAATTGCGCCATCAAAAATTGGAGTCATTCCAATGACCTTATTAAGTCCATTAATTTCAAATATTGATTGCAACTGTTTTAAGGTCCTCCCTTCACGCCACGATGAACTTACAACAATATAAGCTTCTGTTCTATCCAATATTTCACGTAAATTTATAATGCACTCTGGATCGAATTCGTAGCCAAAGTATTTACTACTCTGTATCAAGTGCCTTGACGTAACCATTACACCATCGATATCTAAAAAGATGACTTTCATTTAGATCATCTCCCTCAACTATTAATGTTTTTAAAAGTTTACATCATTAAATATTTGTCAAAATACTTTATAATCTTGTACCCTGGATATTCATTCTTATAATAACAGTCCCAATATCTCATCACTCTTTGCCTATAAGTTATTTAATCTCATTAATTAGTTTTATTGGAAATGCTTCAATGCTACGTGAATACGTTGTTAGATAATGTTACCGAACACTTCGAAATACAATAAAGGTATTTTAATTAGCTTTCGTCATTACATAGAATACATCCGTGACATGATAAGTAAATACTATGTTTCTGACATTTGGGAAAACCGTAAGGTATTGTAGGATTATCATCACCCTCTTCGATTTCAGACCATCTTAAGTAATTGTTTATATTAATATTAGTTTCATCAAAAGCATCAATCATTAGCTTAAATTGTTCCAGGCGTTCAATAATCCAATCTTTACGTGGTTCGAAACTTAATCGTTCCCAACCTAACCCTTCGATTGCATTCGATATGGTTCTGATCATGAACTCTTTCTCTTTTTTAAAATTTTCATTTGTCCATGGTATATCTTCAATATTAAAACTAACTGTACCAATGCCTACTACAGATTGATCTTGTTGAGCTAACCATATTATTATTTCTTTTTCTCGATCTATTTCAGCTAGGATAGACCCACTAATCACCAACACTTCAAAAAATACAGAAGTCAAACCATTTGACATTTTTATCGAATCAACTATGTGTCTAAGGTTATTAGGCATTGATATTAAATTTCCCACAGATTTCTTGCCTCTTCTCTGGTTTTAATATTCGGTAATTTCATCCAACGTTTGTGTATTCACGAACTCGAGAGGCTCTAAGGAGCGTTAGTGACTGGGTCGAAGACTTAGCCTCGTAGTGGTTGTCTGACTGGCTCCTCTTCCCCGAAATGCCTCGAGCAGACCAAGAAGCGATAGCAATGCGGCCTAGATGCGGTGTTAGACGAAGTAATATTCATTTCTCCGATTCATCTAAACTGATCTTTTGTATTTCAAAATTATCTTTATGTCTAATGTATATAATCGCAATCGGAAAATTACTTGGCTCGCCCCTTCCACCTTCTAATATCCGCACTTCTCGCGCTCCAAAAACAAAGTAATCATACTCCATTAACTCATTAATTTGTTTAGTTAATTCAAAACCTTGTTTTATTCTTTCAACCGATTCAAACTCACTGAGTAAATCACCTATGATTCTCATTCGTTGATTCATCATGATCAAATTGATAACCCAGTGCCCCATCAATAATTGAAATAATATCCTTACCACTAATAAGTCTTGAAAGTACATCTGGGATATTCTCCTGTATCCTTCTAATTCTCATTGGTTCAAACTTAGTTGTTTGTTCATCAAGCCTTTTTGCGACCCATTTTTCATGATTATCTTTCATTTGCTTCAATATGTGCTCTGTATATGTCTCTTGCTGATCATCAATCATTTTATGATGTACTCTACATAACAGAATTAGATTGTCGTAAGAATCAATAATCTCTTTATCGAACTCAGAATTGTATCGTGGACCATTTGCTTGACCTGAAATAACATGACATTCTTCGCCAATGACAGATGGATCATTTTTAATAGTTGCTTCTACAACTAATTCAATTTTGCAAATCGTGCATCTATTCCCAGATCTTCCCCATAATATCTTTCGTGTCTTATCAGAGATTGACATGATCTACTCACTCCATAATAAATGAATATTATTTCGTCTAAGGTTGTTGTGTTCCCGATGTCTCACATCTTTACTTGAATTTGTAATTAAGCAATCAGGAAATTGATCTAAGACTGATTTTTTTTGACCCACTTCCTCGAAATGCCCCGAGCAGACCAAGGATTGAAAGGTCCTTAGCGTGAATACGGTGTTATACGCTGTTCGACTCTTCCTTGATTAAACTCGATACATGCTTGTAGATCTTTCCAAAAAGTCTTTCTCATAATCTAAATTATAAAAAATAAAAATATCTTCCGAGTTATATGGGAATCTTGCAACTACTCCACCTTGGTTAGTCATATACTCATAAGTTTTGAATGAAGACGTATAACCTACTTCCAAAGGAATTGAGATCGGATCGATGTTGACATATTGAATTCGGTTATTTAGATTATTAACATCTTCTTTTTGTAATGTAAGTTTTTCAATCCACTCAAAGTACCCATCATCTCCTGACTTTGATGGCAAAAACTCTGCTTTAAATGGGTGAATTAATTTAGAAAGTATTTCGTTATTGCTTATAATATCTACATCTTTATTTGGTTTGTTTCCTACCCAAATTTTTGCTCTGGCTATCTTCCCTGAAAAGAGCCCTGACCAAACGTGAAGAAAACAATATGCATCATAAACATCGATATCAAATTGCTTAGGTTTTTGAAAAATAGCATTAACCAGGTCCTGTGGATACTTACCGCTTCGTAAGTCCTTTAAAAAACTAAATAACACTGGTCCATTTTGGGGTTTACGAATTATCAGTTCATCTACAATTTCTATAATAATTTGTTCAATAATTGTTCTCGACATCTTTGATACCCCCAAAAATAAAAATAGGTCATTGTCGAATTGCGTATAACGTTGTTGTATCCACGAACCCTCACCACCTTAAGGGACGAAGTCCCGGCCGCGATGCGGTTAGGTGGTGCAGGGTTGTCTGCCTGTTTACACTTCCTTGAAATGCCTCGGGCAGACCGAGGGAGCGTTAGCGACCGCAGCGTGGATACGATGTTATGGGATATTACTGCCTTCTATGAACGACCAACAAAAATTATTTCTTGATTTACCCATTCTGAGTCTTTATATGCCTTTTCTATTCCATGTTCTTTAATTAGTTTTTTTGACAGATTTTTCTGTAATAAGTTCGTACTAAACCCCTTATCAAATGGGTTTGGAGTTATCTTAATTTCCTTGTTATTCATCCACTCGGCTACTAATCGACCATTACTTTGATTATTGAATAATTCTGAATCCTCAAATCCTGTTCTATATCTAGGATGCTCTTGTTCTTTACTAACTCCGGGACAGTTTAAACAAACATATAGAGAAATTACATCGCACAGTTGAAGCAATTTAAACTGCTTGAAAATGTCATTATGATTTGTTAAGTCTAGCTCAGTTATTATTCTTTGCTGTCTTTGTAATTCATTATTTGAAAAATCACTGCATTCCTCTATAGTGCTATTCTGAAAAATCCCAAAGGATGAATAATGTAAGCTACATAGTAATCCAGCGTACTTATTCATTCGCTCTATTTGATCCAATCCATATGTATAGTGTGTTAGTTTGGGCAATAGTGGATAATCAATAAATGAAAAAGGCACAGAATTACGATCATTCCATATCGGAGTCGCGTCAAGTCTAATCCATCCTAAGTCATGCTGATAAACAGCAAATATCAAATCATCAAAGAAAGGATCATTAATAAAATAGTTCTTAAAATTTCTCGCAACATCCCCTGATAATTGGGCATGATCATGTTGCCTAACCATTGTAATCTCATGTTCGGTTTCACGAATAATCATTTTCCTTCGGTTCCTTTACTTAAATATCTTTGCAGCAATTTCCCATAACGTCTTATTTGCGAACTTAGTAAAATAATCTTATTTTAGTTGTATTTATGAACTTCAGGAATATCACGATTAGCAATGATTTTGTGAAGGAATTGGGAAAATCAATTCAAAAGGATTTCCATAAGACTGAGATCTTTTATCCATGCATCTGAATAGCGTTTGGAGGTAGTTCGGCTTAGCAATGCCTCCTTGTCCTTGAGTGGAAATCGATCTTTGATAAAATCATCCCATCAAAACCCGCCCTCCCATTATACCAGTCAATGTAAATATTGGAAATTCAAAAAAGGGGCTGACAAAGTCTTATAAGACTCTGCAACCCCCGATACTTACAGCACTATTTAAGTTCAGAAATACAATTATCATGTCGTTGGTACGGACCACTCACTCTCTTTTGATCATAGAAAATAATGTTCTAACTCATAAGATAATTTGCTCCAAACGCCAACGAATTTCATCAGCCCTTTCTTCTCCGGCGACTTCTGTCACAATGCGAAATCCTTCCGATAGATTAGGCTTTCTGCGCACATTATGGGCATCTGTAGCAATAACATGCATATAATCATTCTCTATGAGCCAATGGCTGAAGCTCCTTGCTTCTTCGGAGTTTTTCCCCAGCAAGCTGTCAACCGACACCTGAGTAAGGCAGCCTTGATCGATAAGGTTGACGAGAAGCTGTGGATGATCACGGAAGAAAAAGTGCCTCTCGGGATGGGGAATAATCGGCCTGATTCCTCGTTTCAAGAACGATTCGACGATTTCCGGAGTTTCCTTGCAGTACCCCTCCCACACTTGTTCGAGCAGGATGAATTTACAAGCGGCTCCCAGATAGAAATAATTTTCGCTTAGCGTATGTTCTTTGATAAAATCAGCATTTTCCAGTCTCACCTCATGCCCAGCGTAAATCGTGACGTCGATGTTGTGAAGATGCAGCTGATTCTGAAGTTCGTCCACCTTATCCCGAACCCGTTGGCGATGTGTATAATGGTCCGCAGAAAAATGGGGTGTAGCAATGATATGGCGAATTCCATCATCATAAGCGATTTGAGCCATTTCAATTGATTCCATAATGTCTGGGGGACCATCGTCGATCCCAGGAAGAATATGGCAATGAATATCGATCATATGCTATTCATCATCCTTTCACAGATCCGAGCATGGCGCCTTGGACGAAATATTTTTGCACGAACGGGTACAAGAAGAGCACGGGGAGAATGGCGACGTACACCGTGGCATATTTGATATTCAGGCTCATTACAGCCAGTTCTTCCGCTCCCGTACTCGCAGTTTGCGAGGCCATATCCCCTGCGATAACTATGTTGCGGAGAATAATCTGCAGCGGATACAAGTTCTTCTCGTTCAAATAGATAAGCGCCGGGAAAAAGCTGTTCCAGTGGGCTACTGCATAGAATAGAAACATCGTGGCCATCACCGGCATGGAAAGTGGCAGCACCACCTGAAGGAGAATCCGGAATTCACCGGCTCCGTCTACCGTCGCTGATTCGTGCAGCGAATCCGGAATATTTTCGAAGAATGTTCGCATCAAGATCATATTAAATACATTAATAGCTGTCGGAATTAGAATAGCCCATACCGTATTCACCATACCGAGCGAATGAATCACCATATAACGGGGAATCAAACCGCTGTCGAAAAACATGGTGAAGATGACAAATAGCGATAACACCGCTCGTCCAAATAAATATCCCCTGGACAACGGGTAGGCGCACAATGCGGTCATGATCAGATTGATAACAACTCCGGCAGTCGTATAAAACAATGTATTGGCATAAGCGCGTAAAATAGATGCATCAGCCATAATGACATCATAAGCTTGCAAATTCAAGCCTTTGGGAAGAAAATAAACTTCCCCACGGTTAACGGCATCGCCGGCACTGATCGATACGATACCCATATAATACAGAGGGTACAAAGTAACTACGATCAGAAACAGCATGAACAGTACATTGCAGATATCGAATATGCGACCGCTATTGATTATGCGTCCGTGCATGATGTTCCCCCCTTTTTAGAACAGCCTTGTTCCGCTAATTTTCTTCGATATCATATTGGCAGAGATGACCATGCCGAAAGCAATTATGGATTGGAAAATTCCGACTGCAGCAGCGAAGCTGAAGTCGCTGTCAATCAAGCCTCGGCGATAAATGAACGTCTGAATGACGTCTGCCGTATCATAAGTGGGGCCGCTGTACAGCAATATAATTTTCTCAAAGCCGACCGACATCATTTTTCCGAGCATAAGGAGAAGCATAATCGTGACCACGGTAGAAATACCGGGCAATGTAATATGAATCATCTTATTCCAGCGATTAGCTCCATCCATCGTAGCGGCTTCATATAACTGAGGATCGATGGAGGTGAGCGCGGCTAAAAAGATGATGGAATTCCAACCCATATTTTGCCATATTTCTGAACCCACGAAGATGGTACGGAACCATTGGGGCAAGGCCATGAACGTCCTTGGCTCACTGCCTAGCCACTTGATCAAATTATTGATCAGACCGTCCGTCGACAAAAAATTGACCAGCATTCCAGCTACTACAACTGTGGACAAGAAATGCGGGATGTACGTCACTGTCTGAATGAAACGTTTGAACACCTGAAGGCGAAGCTCATTCAACAATAGAGCAAAAATAATTGAAGATGGGAAAAAGAATAATAACGAATAAAAATTAATGAGCAGCGTATTACTGACCACCTGCCAAAAATAGGAATCCGTCAAAAATTGCTTGAAATATTTAAATCCTACCCAGGGGCTGTCAAAAAATCCTCTTACAATAGAGTAATCCTGAAAGGCCATTAAATTCCCGATCATTGGAGCATAATGGAAAACTAAAAAATAAATAAGAGGAAGCGCAAAAATCACATACAGCGGTATACTTCTAACGAATTTTTTTCTGACACCTGCAGCCGATATCATATCAAGACCTTCCTTTCTTAAAAAAAGGGGAACTTAGAACACGGCCGGTTCCCCTCTTTCAGCTGTTTACTTGACTACACGCGCTAAAGCATCGTTATAAATTTTTTCAAGCTGGTCGGATCCGAGCTTCTTCAGCTCAGCCACGAAACCATCCCAATCCTTGTTGAGTGCGCCATCCACCATAATAAATTTATCCATGTTGCGAGTGAGGTAGGAATCAAGCTGAGACCGCAGCTGCTTCAACTTCTCGCGCTCGTCCTTAGTAAACGGAGGATCGCTTACAAAACGGATACTTTCCCCGTCTTTTTCCATTTTAACCGTTCTATCATCCCATTCTCTGGATTGTGGAGTTTGGAAAGGCTGGCCCAAGCGTGTATCTTCCAATACGGCAAAGCCGAGATAGCCTAAACCAAATAAAGAGGAAATCGTATAGCCTGGTGTTTTGTCATCCTTATACTTATTGAATAAAGCATCGGCCATTTTGTACTCGCCATTCGCTAGTGAATAATGCTCGCCCTGGAGACCGAAGCTGGTCAGATTCGAGCCCTCATCGGAGTAGAGCCAATCCATGAAAGCAACCACTTTTTCCGGATTTTTCACCTTGGGATTAATTACGTACGATTCGGACAGATGGCCTTTTGCGTAGATCAGATTCCGCTTTGTGCCGTTAGGCGAGGTCAGCGTTGGAAGCATGTCGAATTTCGATTTCGGATCTACTTTTTGCAGTGCAATATTGAATTGGTTCGCGAAACCGTTATTATCCTGGAAATAGAATGATTTCACGGAGCTTAGCTTCTCCTGCCAGATTTGAGAAGTGGCTGTTGCATAATCAGGATCAAGCAGCTTCTCCTTGTGCAGTTTGAACAACCATCCGATGGCATCCTTGAATTCAGGAGAATTCGGGCCAAATTTATATTTTTTCTCTTTGGGTTCGTAATACACTTTGGAGCCGTTGAACGTTGTGTAACCGCTTCCAAAGGCAAATGCAATAGGATTTATCAAGTTTTCAGTTCCGGTTAGCCCATTAGCCGCACGAGCCGTAAATGGATAGGAATCCGGGTATGCCGCTTTCATCTTTTTGAAAACCTCATACAGCTCGTCATAGCTAGTAGGTGCTTTGGCTCCGATCTTATCAAGGATATCTAAGCGAATCATAGATAACTGTCCGCCGGCGCCGGCGTAACTGGCAGCTAGAGGGAAACCATATAACTTATTGTCAATCCGATTCTTGTTAATATCCGGTTGTTGTTCAATAACTTTCTTTAAATTCGGCATCTTGTCAAGGTATGGGGTCAGATCGAGGAAAATTCCGGTATCCGCATAGTTCTGGATATCGTCCTGCTTCACCAGCATAATATCCGGTGTTGTGTTGGTAGCAATTAGCGTCTTCTTCTTATCGTCATAATTGCTTTGCGGGACGCTTTGCAAATTTAGCTTGACGTTTTGCCTCTTCTGGAATTCCTTGACAGCGAGCGAATCGTTAAGAATCGCCTGTGAAGGATGCTCGTATCTCATCCAAGATATTTCCAGCGGTGCGGCAGGTGCAGGGGCCGGTGTTGTCGCTCCTCCTGAAGCTGCCGGCGGCGTTGCTGTCGGCTTGGAGTTGGCATTATTCGCAGGCTGCGCTCCTCCGCTGCAGCCTGCTATCAATCCGGCAGGCAACAATATAGCGCACCCAGTCATGATGACCCTCGTCTTTAAACTTGTTTTTTTGTACATATAGAACCTCCCCAAATCATAAATTATCCCGCACCATTCACTCTAACGACTTCCATTTTATACGTATATAACCAATAGGGAGCATTATGCTCCGAAATTCCGTATTGATGCCGATGATTCACATTTCCACCATGAACTAAAAAGTCTACTTGGCTTCATCCTGCTTTCGACAGATGGCGTTACGGTAATCTACTGGAGTAATCCCTTCGTGCTTCTTGAATATTCGCAAAAATGTAGTGCGACTCAAAATGCCGATTTGTTCAGACACTTCACTGATTTTCAAATCCGTCTGAGCGAGCAGCTCCTTGGCTTTGGCCATCCGCACCAAGCTTATATAATCCGTAATGCTAGTCCCTGTCGTTTCTTTGAACAGTCGGGACACATATTTGGGGGACAAGCCGATTTCGTCTGCTATATTTTCCAAATAAATGTTATTACGGTAATTGTTTTCTATGTAGCTCGTAATGAGCGTAATAACCGTTCCTGCTTTCGGCTCACCCTTGACAGTTGTTTCGGCGATAATGCGCCTGTAGAAATCCAATAGCCGTTCAATACGTTCATCGAACTCATTTGGCGACATGTTCCTGCCCGCCAGAATGGCGTACTCATCTTCCGTAAGCAGCAAGTGAAGATTAAGCTGTCGCTCATGAATATATCGGATGCCGGTATTCAACAGTTCAGCAAGCAGCGTGCCAAGATAAGCATAAGAAACGCCGCGATTCATGTTGGACTGGACCAGACCTTCTACTTCCGTACGCAAGGTTTCGATATTTCCTGATTTGAAACCGTTCGCAATTTTACTTTCGTCCAGAAAAGAATAAAAATGTGTTTGTTCAATGGTGAAATTAGCGGCATCAGCGATCGTGACTTCAGAATGCCCTTTTCCATGAACGATTGCCGTGATAGCATCGCTGTAGGATTTGGCAATATCTCCTACTTTGGAGTAGATTTTTCCCAATCCGATTGTCAGCTCGCAATAGATCATATCGTATTCGAAGGTGCTCTTCATATTTTCCAATGCCAGATCAAGCAAAAGCCGGTCTTCTTCTCGCTTCAAATTCATGATGCATACATACAGGTTTGGATCTAATTCCAGCACATAGCAATTAACATGACGCTGCATGAGTCCCCATAATAGATTTTTCATCTTTTCCTGAATTAGCAGCCGGTCGGTTTCCAGAAGCTCGTGATAAAATCGCCCCTTGTAATCAAACATAAAACAGCAGCATGAGTAATAGGAACCTTCAAAACCAAGCTTATTTAAAATCCGGGTCGGAATTTCCTGCTGCACCCACGCTTGCCCCTTGATCAAATTGGTAAAAAATTGATCGTGCAGCTCGCTCGAATATTGATTCAGTGTGAGAGCCGCGTTTCGATTCTGTTCGACCAATTGATGAATCCGGCTTCGGATCATTTTTAATTCGTCACTGCTTCGGAATTCATTGTGAACCTCGATTTCCTTCTCCTCGCGGATCAGAATTTCCTTAATATTTTTGATCGGATTATAAAGATTGACACTGAACACAAATGAAAAAAGGATGCCAATGATTACGAGACTAACGCAAATCCAGAATACGACGTTCAAAATGCCGGATGATTCGCTGCCAAATGATGATACTGGGGTTATGGAGTAATAGTTCCAGCCGAAAGAGCCAGAAGGAGAATGTGCAATCAAGACTTCGGAACCGTTCAACTTCGTAAAGAGGAAGTCCTTATTCTCAGGGAACTGCGCATCAATATGCCGAACCGTATCCCCATCCCAATTACCGCTGTTTAGAATCACCTGTCCGCCGCTGTTCAGAATCAGATAAGTCGTTGAGGAGTAGAGCGAATTGTTGTTAAGTGAAGAAGCGATAGCAGGAACAGACAGGCTGGTCACTAATGTCGCCAGTTTGCCATTCACATATTGTGTGGAGACGCTCGGTATAACCTCCTGAGTATGCGGACCGTTGGATGGCCCCACTCGGGTCGGGGGAAGCAGCTCGAATAAGCTGCTTGTCTCGAGCTTTTTTTTCCAAAACTCCTGATCGTAGTCGTCCAAATGATAAAATTGTTCAAAAAACGTTTCAAAGCTGAAGAGCCCTTCGGTGGAGTACACACGTTTTGTATCGATGTATAGGAAAATTTTATCTATGAACGAACTGATTGTATTACGATTTTGAACAATGGCTTTGATAATCATCGGCAAGTTGACTTTCTCCTGATCGGTCAGTTGAGGGTAAGGCTTTAAATACTGTTCAATGATATCGCTAAGAAATAAATTATTGTTCGTGGATTGAGCCATCTCCAAATAAATGTCAACAGTTCGGGAGGAGGACTTCAAATTGGTGCCAAGCTTTTGGGACACATCTTTCTTGACGATCTGTTCCTCATTCAGATAAGAGGTCAGACCGATGATTATTATGGGAATTAACAAAGAGAGGAAGTACATGAGAATTTTCCGGAACAATTTATTTTTTATCACTGGCATACTTCCGAACCCCCTCTTCTTGTATAGACGGATGCGCACGTAATAGCATAGAATTACGATCGGAAAACGTTTACATTTTCACCTGCAAATTATTTTAAAATTGATACAATTCCAAACAATTGTGAAGACTTGACAAGGACTTACAACTCGAATGATTAACCTACCGTGACTATAACATACTCGAATTTGATGCGGAGTTAAAGGATTACATTGAAAAACTTTTAAAAATATCCTTTCCGTATAGTTGCACAATTTCATGTAAACGATTACACTTTTCTCGCAATAATTACCAAGAATACCTTTGATAGAACAAGGCCGTTAGGCCATAGTCCGCATATGCTGCTAGCTGATGTCATGCGGCTTTCTTGGCTGCCCATCTACTCTTTTTCCAGTTGCTTTAAATAATAAAGGATCCCCGCTCGATCCACGTTTGAAAATTGTAAAGGATTGCTGCGAATTAATTCTGATAGTTCTTTTATGGTAACCCATTTAATATCCGTTGTTTCGTCTCCGGACTTCAGAATCTCACCTTCAGCTCTGCATCTAAAATAATACCCTACTGAATCAATAGGTCCCTTTAATGTTTGATATGCACCAAATGGTTTAATGCATTCAACTTCAAATTCTGGATTTATTCCGGTTGTGTCAATTCTTGTGTCTTCTCCTTCAATTTCAGTTACTTCCAATCCGGTCTCTTCCTTTACTTCTCTTCTCAATGCTTGTATTAACGATTCAAATGGCTCGATTCTTCCTCCAGGCAATTCAATCTTTAATGGTTCATTGGGTTTATTTCTTGTTTGAATTACGATTTGTCTTTCATTATTAAAATCTCTTTCAATTATCGCTCTAGAGTTAACAAAAAACATAGGATCAATCCCCTCTTTACACATCATTTCAGTTTTCTTGCCGACCCAGGATCGCTTGTGAAAATGCAGTTCTTTCTTTCTTTCTATTATAACAACCATTGTAAATATTGGAAATTAAAAAGGATAAAAACGACACACTTGCCTTCCGCCTTTTAAGAGTAGCCTCATTTTAATCAGCTCATTGAATATGCACTATAATAAATATATAGTTAGATACAGGGTCCGCCGCTTTCACGGACAAGTACGTCGTCAGTGTGGCGGCGATCGCCGTTCGAACATGCTGAATAAGGAGTGATTGGAAACTATGATTGAACACATTCGCATGAACAATGTCCAGCGTTTTGCCGGATTCGGGGCGCTTTACGATGAAAATCGGCCTACTGCCCCACAAGAGGTGGTCAAGCTACTAACGACATACTTGAATCGCAAGCCACAAACGGTAGTTGATGTGGGCTGCGGCACCGGCCTTTCTTCCTTTCTATGGTTGGATGAAGCGGAGAGCATCATAGGCGTTGAGCCGAGCGACGATATGCGTTCGGTTGCCTTAGCCAAATGGGAGGCGATGAATAAGCCGAACAAACTGCAATTTGTCAAAGGCCTTTCCCATCAATTAGAAGTACCGTCAGCAACTGTGGACATCGTCACTTGCTCTCAATCGTTTCATTGGATGGAGCCTCAAAGTACGCTTCGCGAGTTTGCCCGTGTCCTTCGTCCAGGCGGTGTATTCGCAGCTTACGATTGTGACTGGCCGCCAGCGCTCGATTGGACAATTGAAGAGAATTACCGGAGAATCAATGAATTGGGTGATGCACGTGCGACGGAGCTAGCACAAGATGAGCAGCGAGCATTCAAATGGAACAAGGATGAGCATCTCCAGAACATTCGCAGCTCTGGCTTATTCCGATATACCAGGGAAATCGTCTTTCATCAATGGGAAATGTGCAATGCAGCGCGTTATGTGAATATCGCATTAAGCCAAGGTGGACTGCAAACTGCATTGAAGCTTGGAGCAGACGAACTGCATGCGGAAGTCGCAGCATTTCGTGAACTGGTGGCTCAAGTATTTGCAGGAGAAGAAAGGCCCATTTTATTTGGCTACAGAATGCGTCTAGGCATTGTGTAACTTACGTAACAGTGCAGCCACCGAGAGCGGATTTAGAAAAGCACCAATCCACAGACCGTGAAGGAGAATTCTGGAAGGAAGCCTCCCACAAATACCCGCTTCAAGGTATATAAATTAGTATGCTATCTTATCAGTTATATCTTCCCAAATGATAAACCAACGGCAGTCTTGAACATTAATTTATGTTCTAGGCTGCCGTTGTTGTTATTAGACTATTGGCTTTACTTATTCTGCCTTCACAAAATGGTCGCATTTTCAACGCTATTCATAGCTCACTATGTGATTAAAATCACATAATCTCTTAGCTTAATCTGCCAAGATAAGAGCATGAGAACGAAGCTCGTTGTCCCCCAATCATTTGAAGAAAGTGAGGATCTATCATTATGGATTTAATCATGCTTGCACGCACGCAATTCGCTTCAACGACCATTTTTCATTTTTTCTTTGTCCCAGTTTCAATTGGCCTCGCCCTCCTGATTGCTATTATGGAAACGATCTATGTAGTAAAAGGACGGGAAGAATACAAGCAAATGGCACAATTCTGGGGAAAGCTTTTTCTGATCAACTTTGCCATCGGGATTGTCACTGGCATTTTGCAAGAATTCCAATTCGGTATGAACTGGTCCAATTATTCCCGCTTTGTGGGTGATGTATTTGGAGCTCCACTCGCAATTGAAGCGCTGCTTGCCTTCTTTATGGAGTCTACCTTCATAGGACTATGGATTTTTGGCTGGGAGCGCCTCTCGCCTAAGCTTCATTTACTTTGTATCTGGTTGGTTACGCTCGGCACTTCCATGTCAGCATTCTGGATTCTGGCTGCCAATTCGTTTATGCAGCGCCCGGTCGGCTTTACGATAGCCAATGGACGTGCCGAGATGAATGACATTTTTGCACTATTAGGGAACGGACAGCTGTGGGTCGAGTTTCCTCACACCTTGCTTGGAGCTTTTGCAACAGGCGCCTTCCTTGTCACAGGAATCAGCGCGTGGAAGCTGCTAAAAGGCCAAGAGATGTCCTTCTTCCGCAAATCTTTTCAGATCGCTGCACTTGTGGGCTTGATCGCTTCCGTAGGTGTTGCCTTGTTCGGTCACCAGCAAGCTCAATATTTAGTCAAAACCCAACCGATGAAAATGGCCGCTAGCGAAGGCTTATGGGGAAAAAG
The DNA here is from genome assembly GCF_042676305.1 of Paenibacillus sp. GCM10027630. NCBI lineage: Bacteria > Bacillati > Bacillota > Bacilli > Caryophanales > Paenibacillaceae > Paenibacillus > Paenibacillus sp. GCM10027630. The sequence continues at coordinate 75,654 of NZ_JBHTGY010000002.1, forward strand.
CGGTGATCCCGCTCCTTGGACCGTAATTGCAAGCATTGATCCAATCAAGCAGAAAAACAGCGGTGAAATCAAAATCCCTTATTTGCTAAGCTATTTGTCGCATAGTCAATTTTCCGGTGAGGTAAAAGGAATGCTTGAACTGCAGGCTCAATACACCGAGCAATATGGGCCAGGTAACTATATTCCACCTGTCCGCACAACATTTTGGAGCTTCCGAATTATGGTGGCTGCAGGGTCGATTATGATACTAGTGGGGATGTATGCCATCTATTTGTGGGTACGCCACAAAATGACGAAGCCTACTAACTGGTTCATGCGAATAATGGTCGCTAGCATTTCACTGCCGTTCATTGCCAACACCGCTGGGTGGATTATGACCGAGATCGGACGTCAACCATGGACGGTCTTCGGACTCATGCGGACGGAAGACGGGATTTCGCCAAGCGTATCTGCTGGTCAGGTGCTCTTTTCCCTGCTATCGTTTACAGCCATATACTCAGTGATTGCCGTTATTATGGTGATGTTATTTATTCGTATCATTAAAAAGGGACCTTATGAGTCGACCAAGTCAACTCATGAATCAAGCGATCCATACGATAAGGAGGAGTATCATGCTATCTCTTAACGAACTTTGGTTTGTACTGGTTGCCGTATTATTCATAGGCTTCTTTTTCCTGGAAGGGTTTGACTTCGGAGTCGGCATGTCCACCTCCTTGCTTGCCCGCACAGACGGTGAACGCCGAGTGCTTATTAACTCTATCGGGCCTTTTTGGGACGGCAATGAGGTATGGCTGATTACTGCAGGTGGGGCGATGTTCGCCGCTTTTCCTCACTGGTATGCCACGATGTTCAGTGGCTATTATACACCTCTGGTTCTGGTGCTTCTCGCCTTAATTGGACGTGGAGTTGCATTCGAATTCAGAAGCAAGCTGGAGAATACCCGGTGGAGGAAAACTTGGGATGTCGTCATTTTTCTCGGCAGCCTTCTGCCTCCCCTGCTCCTTGGCGTTGCCTTTTCCGGCATGATAAAGGGGCTGCCCATCGGCAGTGATATGGAAATGAATGCAGGTTTTTTTGATATTGTGAATGGCTACACGCTACTTGGAGGGATTTGTGTCGTTGCTCTTTGTTTATTGCACGGGCTTATGTTCATTACCCTGCGCACTACGGATGAGCTGCAAATACGGTCACGTATTCTGGCAAAAAAACTGCTGCTCCCAACCGCCTTCTTGCTCATTATGTTTGCTTTTATGACTTACTGGATGACCGATCTCTTTGAGCAGCATAGTACATTGTTAACTTTAACTGCTGCGCTAGCCTCAGTAGCCTATCTACTTGCCAGCTTTTTTATAAACCGCAAGAAGGATGGATGGGCATTCGGCATGACTGGTGCTGTAATAGGCTTATCAGTCGCATCCGTTTTTATCGGTCTTTTCCCGCGAGTCATGATTAGCTCCATCGACAGTATGTTCAGCTTAACGATATATAATGCCGCATCTGGAGCTTATTCACTCAAAATTATGGCCATTGTTTCCTTGTCCCTTCTGCCCTTTGTACTAGGCTATCAAATATGGAGTTACTTCGTGTTTCATAAGCGCGTCCATGAAAAGGATCATCTGGAATACTGATGGATCGTACACTCCTGATGTTCAAGGGAATAAGGGCTGTCTTGAGCATCGTAACGGTATTCACACTGATTCAATGCTGCAGCATGATAGTAGCTGCCCAAGCTTTGGCCGACATTATCTCTGAATGCTTCGCTGGGGCTGCTATAGAAACCCAGACAAGCAAGCTGCTCTTATTCACCTTGGCGTTTGTAGTCCGCCATATGATGACGCTGCTTCAGCAGCGGACTTCGCATCGATTTGCAGCGATAACAAGCGAAACTATGAGACGCCGTCTGATGGATAAGCTGTTTCAGCTCGGACCAAGATTCACTAGTGCTCAAGGTACAGGAAGCCTCACAACACTTGTGCTTGAAGGCGTGACCCAATTTCGCAGCTATGTGGAGCTAGTCATTCCACGAATGATCGGAACAGCGGTTGTTCCTGCCGTGCTTCTTATTTATATTTTTTTGCAAGACACTCTTGTTGGCTTGATTCTTACTATAACAATGCCTATCTTGATCGTATTTATGATCTTGATCGGGCTTGCAGCGAAAAGTCAGGTGGAAAAGCAGCATGACTCCTACCGGCAGCTGTCTAACCATTTCGTAGATTCCCTTCGGGGAATCGAGACATTGAAGTTTCTCGGACAAAGCCGCAAACATGCCGCAACTATTGAGAAAGTAAGTGACCGGTTTAAATCGGCAACAATGCGGACGCTCAAAACGGCTTTCTTGTCTTCCTTCGCCCTTGACTTCATTGCGATGCTCTCTGTGGCATCGGTAGCGGTAAGCCTTGGGTTGCGACTCGTGAATGGTACTATATGGCTAGCCCCTGCCCTAACGGTGCTGATACTTGCACCCGAATACTTTCTTCCGATTCGCATGCTGGGCTCAGACTATCATGCTACACTGGATGGCAAAGAAAAAGGAGCAGCCATGATGGCGATCCTTCAACTGCCATCTCAGCCTTTGCCTTCCATCGATGGAAAAAAGGAGACCTCCTATGGCATATGGAATGAAGCCAGCCATCTGACACTATCGTCAGTTGGAGTGAAGCATGATGAGGCAGCGCCCTATTCTCTCGATGCGGTTTCCCTTAAATTAAGCGGCTATGGAAAAATTGCCATAATCGGTGAGACCGGTGCGGGTAAATCAACCTTGCTTGAAGTAATTGGCGGTTTATTGGAGCCTTCATCAGGACAATTAACTTGGGATGGCTGCAAGTTAACCGATAAGTTCAGGAATGAGGCTTGGCGAAAGGAAACCGTCTATATGCCGCAGCATCCTTATTTGTTCAGCGGTACCCTATTGGACAATATTAAATTTTACCGACCCGAAGCAACGTTGGAAGAGGTAAAGCAGGCTGTAATCAAAACAGGCTTGACTGGATGTATCGATAGCCTCCCAAATGGCTTGGAAGAGCTGATTGGTGGAGGGGGTAGGCCGCTAAGCGGCGGGCAAGCGCATCGTATCGCGCTCGCCAGAGCTATTCTAAGTCAAAGACCCGTCCTATTATTGGACGAACCGACTGCACATCTGGACATAGAAACGGAGTATGAGCTTAAAGAAGCGATGCTCCCTATTTTTGAAAACAAGCTCGTGCTGCTCGCTACCCATAGGCTGCACTGGATGCCCGATATGGATCAAATCTACGTCCTGGAACATGGAAAGCTTGCAGAAGCTGGTACTCACGAACAATTGCTTGCCCGTCAGGGCTTGTACTATCGAATGATGCTCTCGCAGCTTGAGGAGGTACTATGAAAGAACGATGGCTTCTCCCCTACTTACGCTCCTATTTGGGCTCATTTCTAATCATTATAGGATTAGGCGTAGTAACGCTGGCAGCGTCGGCTGCTCTAACCTTTACTTCAGGTTATCTTATATCGAAAGCGGCTCTCCGTCCTGAAAATATATTAATGGTTTATGTCCCAATTGTTGCTGTCCGCACCTTCGGCATCAGTAAAGCTGTGCTACACTATGTCGAGCGATTGGCAGGCCATTTTGCCGTATTGCGCATCTTATCATTGATGCGGGTAAGGCTGTTTCGGATACTTGAGCCGCATGCATTGAATTTCTTCTCCAAATTCCGCACCGGGGATCTTCTCGGAATATTAGCCGATGATATAGAGCAGCTTCAGCATCTGTACCTGCGCACTTTGTTCCCAAGTGCGGCAGCGCTCATTCTATATGGGGCAATCATTGCTGCACTTGGTACGATGGATGTAAGCTTTGCCTTGCTAATAGCTATCTATTTAGGGCTTATTGTATTTATACTGCCCGGAGTATCGCTGCTGATCATGAGACAACGACAGAACAAAATCCAGCATTTCCGAGGATTGCTGTACCAGAAATTAACGGATGCCATTCTTGGAATGGCCGATTGGACAGGAAGCGGCAGACAATTGGATTTTGTTAAAAGCTATGAAGCGGATCAACAAATCATTGAAGAAAATGAACAAGCCATTAAGCGGTGGGAGCGATGGAGAGCTTTTATAGGTCAATGTATCGCTGGGCTCACCCTGCTATCCGTCCTCTTTTGGGCATACAGCCAGGTTAAAGGCCAACTAGTTCCCGTCACATGGCTGGCTGCTTTGGTACTGGTTGTATTTCCTGTTACGGATATTTTCCTGTCTGTACTTTCAGCAGCAGATAAGTTACCTCAATATAAAAGATCACTTTCCCGTCTTCAAGCTATCGATGGATTGAAGACTCCCTCTTCTGAGGAAGATCATGACGCTTTGCCGCTAGATGATCCATCTCAGGTTCATTTGGAGAGCATTCATATTCAATTGAACAACGTGTTTTTCAAATATGATCAGACCGATTCATGGGTTGTGAAGAATCTGAGCCTTGACATTCCACAAGGTAAAAAAATAGCGGTTATCGGACGCAGCGGAGCAGGCAAATCGACCTTGTTCAAGCTCCTCTGCGGGGCATTACTGCCAAGTAAAGGAAGCTTAACCATCAACGGACAAGAAATAAACAGCTTCCACCAGCTGCTCGGGCGACATATCGCCGTTCTCAATCAAAATCCCTATTTATTCGATACAACCGTTGCCAATAATATTCGACTCAGTAACAAATCCGCTGATGAGCACGAGCTGCAAGAAGCAATTGCACAGGCCAGACTTACCCGCCTTCTACAAGAACTGCCTCTCGGCGAACAGACAATGATGCATGAAGCAGGCAGCCGCTTTTCCGGAGGCGAGCGTCAACGTGTAGCACTGGCACGCATATTATTGCAACAATGTCCTGTAGTATTGCTGGATGAGCCGACCCTCGGACTTGATCCCGTAACTGAAAAGAAACTGCTGTCCACCGTATTTCAAACGTTAGAGGGCAAGTCACTTATTTGGGTAACCCATCATCTGGTAGGGATTGAACGTATGGACGAAATTATTTTTATAGATGATGGGGAAGTTGTGATGCGCGGCACCCATCAGCAGCTTTATGAGCAAAGCTCCAGATACAGGAAGCTCTATGCTCTCGATAAACCATTTCTTGAAAATCTGAACCTGAGTCGGAGCTCGTCACAAGCTAAGGCTGAGCCCGCATTCATTGACCCGCATAATCAAATTCATGCACATAAATAAGAGGGCAAGTCGAATGCATTCATTCGATCCGCCCTCTTTCTCATTCATTCAGGAATACAAATATTTTCCTTTCAAAAACTCTTTTATCTCATTTTCGGTAAATTTGGGTATCCTTACTACAAAGGTTGTGCCCATTCCCGGTGTACTTTCGCATTCGAAGCTGAAGGAATCCCCGAAAAACAATTGGAATCTGCGGACTACATTGGTCAATCCATAACCATACTTCTCGTCCGTGTCATGCTTTAAATTCCGTATGTAATCCATCATATGCTCCGGCAAGCCGGCCCCGTCATCCGAAACATACAGTTCGATTCCATCCTCCACTTCCCTGCCTCCAATGACTATCGTGCCCTTCTTGGTAGGCATAATGCCGTGGAACAGGGCATTTTCTACGAGCGGCTGAAGCAGCATTTTAATCGAGTAATATCCCATGATGTCTTCTTCAGCTTCGAACAAAACATCGATATCGAGAGAGTAGACGAATTTACTCAGCTCCAGATAGTGACGGATAATTTCAAATTCCGCTGCGAGGCTTATAATAAGCTTACCTCTGTTTAGCATGTTCTTATAGAAGTCAATTAAATGATTAGTTACCTCGTATATTTCTGTTTGGTTCGATTTTCTGGCCAATGACGCAATCATCGCCAAAGTATTATAGTGCAGATGCGGATTAATCTGCTCCTGCAGCAGCTCAAATTTCGTATGGTTCAACACTATTTTCGATTTATATTCAACCTCGATCAGATTATGAATTTGTTCGATCATACTGTTGAAATTTTTATCAAGCTGACCGATTTCGTCATTTCCACGGATCACATCTTCAACGATAAGATGGCCCTGCTTAGCCCTGTTCGTTTTCTTGACCAGCACATCTATCCGTTTGGTCATATAGGCCGAGATGAACAAAGCAATAGAAATACAAAGGATTATAGAAATCAGGATTGATAAAATAATCGAATAGCTAATCCGATTTACCTTATCGGTGATATTATCCTTATGAGTGAAATAAGTAAGCTTCCAGCCCGTCATTTCCGATTTCATCGCTCCGGTAAGGTATCGACTGCCATCAATAACAGCTTCGGATACTCCCGAGTCTAACGGAATTTGCTTGACCCTTTCTCTCAAGCCGGTTGATTGAACCATCATAGATCCGTAACTGGTAATAACTCGATCCTCTTGGTCGGTATAGATCAGCTGGTAATCGGAATTTTCAATACTTTTGCCGATAATGTTCTGGATCCGTTCCACAGGAATGAGGAGCCTCATGACACCTAAGTCCTTAGAGGTTCCAAAATCGATTAATCTCCGATTCAGAGCAACATAATATTGATCGCTGAATTTAACCCGGCTTTGCCATATAAAATAAGTATCCGTCTCCAGCATCGTTTTATTCCAGCTTTCATCCTTAATATCATCATAGTTAAAAATCGTCTGTCCATCGGAGAAAAGGCTGTTGTTTTTAGTATAAAGCAGCAGCTGAATATTGCCGCCAAAATAATAAGAATTTTTCAAATAAGGACGTTTAACATCATTAATTATCTGTTTGACAATATCATTGATGTCTTTGTGCGCGTATACCAAATCATCGATATCCTCCTGATGTGTAGATAATTGCTTCTGCAGCTGCAGGTTAAAAAACACCATCTCGCTTTTGTTGAAGTAAATTTCCAGAAAGCTATCGATCGCATTTTGAAGCTGAACCATGCTTTGGGCCGCTGCATTCTTCTCCGAATTGGTCATGAAATCTCGTGAATGATAATAAGCCGTGAAACCAACCGAGAGTATACTCAAGGTAAATACCAATGAATAGGCCAACATCAGCTTATATTTAAGCTTCGTGTTGCCATGAATCTTCATGACGGCAGCAGCCAGTGTACGCCATAATTGAATCATGGCTCCAATTGCCTTCTGAAATCTTTGGGCGTTACGCCCATATATTTCTTGAACAGGCTGCTGAAGTAAGCGGTATGATTGTAGCCAAGCTTTTCCGCTATTTCATACAGCTTGAATTGATTGACAGCCAGCATGTCCTTGGCTCTCTCCATTTTGTATCGTGTGACATAATCGAAAATCGTTCCGCCAGTCTCCTGCTTAAAAATTTGATTGATATAATTCGGGCTGTAATAAAGCTCCTCTGATAACATTTCGAGTGTAATATTCATCTGATAATTCCGCTCTATATAACGTTTGATCTTCTCAACCATGACCTTGTTTTTATGAAACTCCCGTTCCCTGATACATTTATTTGCGGTAAGCAAGCATTCGCGGATCCATGTTATCGCATCGGAGACAGTCTCCAGCGTAAGCAAGGTTTCCCACGCCGCCGGCGAAGTAAGAATCGACTGACCGACAAAGCCATCGGGATTGGAGTGAACGATATTTTGCAAGCAGATCATCATAAAATAAAAAAAGCTTTTCAGCTCCTCGGGGGAACTGTTGTCAGGCAAGCTGAGATACAGCTTATGAATATAATCCGTTATTTCATCCGCAGTCCCCGTGTTCAGCAGAAAGCGCAGCTCTTTTTCGATCCCATTATAATCAAACAACGGTTTCTCCTTGCTGGAAGGAATGTCACTGCTGTACATGACCTTGCCTTTGCCAAGCAAATATTTGTAGCGCAATATATACAGGCATTGCTCATAAAGAAATTTGAGGCATAAAATATCTTTGGAATAACTGCTGACCATAATCGACAAGCTGATATCTGACTTCGAAAACTCCAGCAAAATGCTGTTTAATAGCGTATGTATTTGATTTAAGCGATCCTGAACAGAATCAACTGCGGGATAATAAAATATGATAGCGATATGCGCCTGCTGAAGAGAAACCGAAAGCTGATTGCGGCATGAGCCGAGAACATCCCGAATACGGTTTAAAACCATCATCTGAAAGAGATGCTTCTCTTCGATATTCATGGCCCGAGTTAGCTGCGTGAAACCATCGATCTCGATGAGTGAGGCAACGTACCAGCAGTCCTTCATATCCAATTCCAGCAGCTCCAGCCGCTCCGACACATTGGTGTCATCGCCGGACGTTCCATACATTAAGCTTATCAGCAAGCTATCGATTAAATACGGCTTGTTCTCGTAAAGCTGCCGTGCAAGGCTATCATAATCCTTTCGAAATTTCAAATCACTCGCTATCTTATCGGTAACCGCATTGACGCATTGCAGCAGCTCCTTAGCATCAACAGGCTTCAACAGGTAACCGTAGCCCCCTAAATACATAGCATCTTTCGCATATTCGAATTCATTGTACAAGCTTGAGAAAATAATTTTGATCTCCGGATATAGCTGCCTTACCGTACGCACCAGTTCGAATCCATCCATGACTGGCATTTCAATATCGCTAATAATGATATCCGGTTGAAGCGTTTTCATAAATTCCAAAGCTTCTTTACCGTTTCCGCATGCACCAATAACAGTAACCTGGCGAAATGCCGGATCGGTTTGTAGCATCAGCGTAAGATTCTCACGATCAACCTGAAAATCGTCTACGATCAGCACTTTGATCATTTGGCGGCCTCCCGTTACACGTTTTCTTCCATAAAGCGAATGTAACGGGATATCTTGAAGGAGATATCCCGTTAAGCTTGGATGGCGGAGTCTTATTTTTTTGGAGCGTTGGCTTTAAACCATTGTACCATATTTTTGGCAGCTTGTTCGTAGTTTGTCTCCTTCATATACTTTGTAATAATCATGTCCCAGTTCTTGTCGAACTCCTCTTTGTTCTTGGGAGTAAGCAGCTTGGCAACATCCAGCGTTGTAAATGTCCAATAAGTATTGGAGGCCAATTCAGCTTCTTTACTTCCGTCCCCGTATGAAGATGTTCCGGTAACATTGTATGCCCCTTTGCCTACCATTCCGCTATTCATCACATAGATATCATATTTGGGCGGATAGCTTCTCAGAGGACTTTTTGGATTGTAGTCTCTTGCCATATACCAACCAAGCCCGAAATAAGAAGCCTTACTGTAAAACTGCTTGGAGAACAGACCATAATAATCAGCTCCTTTGCCTCCCAGCTTGCCAGTGAGCATATCGTTTTCCACCTGCGGATCTACGAAAACCTTCTTGCCATCCTGCATTTTCCAAATGCCTGCGCTCTCAGGTCCCCAAGACATGAGATCCAATGCTTCATCACTAAGGGTCCAATCCAAATATTGCGTCAGCCGTTTAATATCCGGGAAATCCTTACGTACAAGCAGCCGCCAGAACGATCCCTCATAAATATCATAAAAACCTTTATCCGGATTTATCTTAGGCCACGGAATGACACGAAGCTCCATCGCGGGATCGATAGTCAATAGGGATTGTCTCACAGCGTCCAGATTCAATACCGCTACTATGACGCCAAGCTGTCCGGTTGCTGCTTTGGTCTGCAATTGATCGTCCTTCTGGATGATGAAGTCTTTATCCAGCAGCCCTTCCTGATAAATCCGGTTCAAATATTCATGATATTTTTTCGCATCCTTGGAGCCAAGAAAGCCATCTACAGTCCCATCTTTATCGAGTGTCCAATGACCGAAATCGAACATCGAGCCAAAATGGAATTGCGCCCAAATCGGGAACGAAAGCGGTATAAGCGGCTTTCCATTTGCTGTAATGTTCAGCTCTTTAATTTTTTTCAGCAGCTGGTAGAAATCTTCGGGTGTTCGAATAGGCGGTTCGATTGCAAAGTCCTCAAGTGTTGGCTTTTTCCCCTTATCAATTGTGTCTTTCTTGATCTCACTGATCGGCTTGAATTTATATCCGGCCTTGGCAAGCAAATCTTCTCGCACCTGCAGCGACGTTAATCTTTTACCGGAATTATAAGGATCATCAGCAAATTTCGGATCACTCGAGTTAGTATTTAAGACCGGAGCAGGAATCTGATAATTTTTCCCGTCATTCGTAAAGCGGCTCCAGTATTGCTGAGGAAACCACTTTTGCAGGTTAGGCATGTCTTTGATGTAATCCGTCAGATCGGCGAATTGTCCGGTACTGATAGCGTAATTGGCATTAGCTTTATCCATCATCATAATATCCGGCAAATTTTTAGTAGCAATCCATTGGTTCAATCTTTCTTTGAGCGGCTGGTCATTATTAACATACATTTCCGTAAATTCCATATTGAATTTGTTTTCGATAAAAGGTGTAACAGCATCATGCGATGCTACATCTATACGGGTTTGATAGCCTTGGCTGTAGAAACGGATCGGCAGCTTTCCTTGCTTCACATTCCCTTCTGCTGATTTCTCACCGCCAGGCTTACTCACATTCCCTCCGTTATCGCCACCCGAACATCCAGCAGCACTGAGCAAGCCTAATGAGGAAATAAGCAATAATTGAACTGCCTTCTTAAACATAGATACATCCCCCTTTTCCTAAAATGATAATATTAACCTTTGACAGCGCCGATCATAAATCCTTTTACAAAATATTTTTGCAGAAACGGATAAATCACAACGATGGGTACGGTCGATACGATTAGAGTGGCCATTTTCAATGATTCAGGAGATGTTTGGTTCGACTCCAAATCGATGGCGCCGACCAGTCCCTGTGATGCCAGCAGCTGCGCGGCAAGCGTTTCCTTAAGAATACGTTGGAGAATGAACGAAAGCGGCTGCAAGTTTTCATTACTGACATAGAGCATAGCGTCAAACCAGGAATTCCACTGAAACACTCCGTTGAACATCGCTATCGTCGCAGTAACCGGCATCGACAATGGGATGATGATTTTCCAAAACACCTTGAAATCACCCGCTCCGTCAATTGTAGCCGATTCCACCAGGCTGGCAGGCAGAGAGTCGAAAAATGTCCGCATAATGAGCATATTAAACGCCCAGAAGCCATGCGGCAAAATGTAAACAAGGAAATGATTGAACAACCCCAGCTTGTATATCAAAATATAGCTCGGAAGCAATCCTCCGCTGAAATACATAGGGATCAGCAGGAAAATAGCGATAAAACGGTTACCGGGAAGTGCCTGCTTGGAGATCGCATAGGCAGCGAGTGCAACGATTGTACCGGAGTATAACACCCCCCCTAAGGTCCGGCCTGCCGTTACTAGGAATGAGGTGAAAATTCGATGATTTTCAAACACCGTCGCATAATTTTCAAATGTAAATTGTATGGGAACCAGCGTAACCGGATGGCTCATCGACGCGTTGCTGCTGCTAAACGAATAGATGATGGCATACCAGAAAGGATACAGTGTTATGAAACAGATGATCAGCATCATCAAAGTAATGATAGTATCGGCAACCGTGAGTTTGGCCAGACGCGTCATGTTTAATCCACCCCTTTCTATGTGCCTTAGAAGGCGCCGTATCCGCTTATTTTTTTGCTAATGCGGTTGGACAACAGCAGAATGCCAAACGATAATATCGATAACACAAGGCCGACGGCGGTACCGTAAGATACCTCCGCATGGCGAATCCCGGCCAAATAAACATGATAGTCCAGGGTCAAGGACGCTTCGGCTACAAGAGCGTTGCCCATATTATAGACAGCATCGAAGCTGGCCCCTCCCCCGCCTCCACCGAAGATAGTCGCTACCTTGAAGATGAACATGAGACCAATGACGTTAGCAATCCCCGGGAGTGTGATATATAACAGCTTTTGGAACCGGCTTGCTCCATCTATGGTTGCAGCTTCGTATTGCTCCTGATCAATTCCAGTTAATGCAGCTAGAAAAATAATCGAGTTCCAGCCAAGCTCCTTCCATATGACGGTGGTCACGAAAACTCCCCAGAAATAATCGACTTCCCGCATAAAGGAAATCTTCTCAAAGCCCATCATTTGAAGCAGCAAATTCACGCTTCCGAAATCTTCTTCAAGCAGCTTATAGACGAGACCGGAAACGACAACCCAAGAGATAAAATGCGGTAAATAAGAGATCGTTTGCGTAACCCGCTTAAACTTCATATTTTTGATTTCATTGATCAGAAGTGCGAAAACGATGGGTAACGGAAACCCGATTACTATCAGCAAACCGTTAAGGGCTACTGTGTTTTTTAAACCAAGCATAAACTCTGGATTGGAAAACATGCTCTGAAAATGCTTCAAGCCTACAAACGGGCTGCTCAAGAAGCCTTGAACAGCGGTATAATCTTGAAATGCCATAATCAAACCTATCATTGGAATATAAGCGAAAATGACCGTTACAACGATGGCAGGCAGCAAGAATACATACATAAGCTTGTATTTTTTCATCCGGGTCAACAGCACCGGTCGATTAGATAATGATTTGACGGATGTGGATGCAGTCGTTGGCAGCCCCATTATGCCGCGCCTCCTTTCATAGCCGATACTAAGATTATAAAAGATTAGGAAACGCTTTCAAATGCAATGATATTACGAAAAATGCATCAATCTATCACAAATGTCATTCAGTTCATGGTTCTTTCACCTATTCAAATGCGATTTCCCCTACCATCACGCAAAAAGCCTTTGATTGGCTCAATGGAACTGACATTACCGGTGGTGATTCTCGGAGGAGAAATGGACGGGGCCGCCCAGCGAACAGCATTCGCAATCACTCTTAACACATCCTTGTTATAATAAGTCGGATATTCCTCATGTCCCGGCCTAAAGTAGAATACCTTCCCCTTTCCTCTCGTGTACACATTGCCGCTGCGCATAACCTCTCCACCTTCAAACCAGCTCATGAATATCAATTCGTCCGGCTCCGGAATATTCGAAGGGTCACCGTACATCTCCTCGTTCGGCAGTTCGATATATTCTCCAATGCCGTCTACAATGGGATGTCCCGGCTTAAGAACCCATAGCCTCTCTCGCTCGTGCGCTTCCCTCCATTTAGCCCCCCCGCTTGTGCCCATCAACCGTTTGAACAGCTTGGAGCCGGAAGCGGAATGCAGGAAAATAACTCCCATCCCGTTTATCACACGCCGATAAAGCTTATCTGTCAAATCATCCGGCACTTCTTCGTGTTTCATATGCGCCCACCAGATCAGGACGTCCGTCTGCTCAATCACAGTGTCCGGCAAACCATGATCCGGATCATACAAGGTCGCTGTAGTAATATCCAGCTCTGGCGCAAGCTCTAAATAATTAGCCAGAGCCCGGTGAATCCCTTCAGGGTATACCTCTTTCACGATGTCCAGATGCTGCTCATGGTAAAACTCATTCCATACAGTCACGCGGATTTTTGCTGGCATATTGGCTGTAGCTCCTCTCATTGAGGGGACGGTCTGCTCTGATTAAGGGCAGACCACCTTCCCTTTGCTTTATTTAATTTCATTAGTTAGTTCACGAATAGCTTAGACTCAATCCCCCTGTCTCTTGCTTGCTTCATGGGTTAATATGCTTGGTAGTACCCAGTATCCAACCTTACTAAACGTCCGGTTTTGGATGACTCCACAGCAGCTCCAACCATTGAAAAGCTGATCAGGTTGTCAGCAATATGAGTAGCAGGCTTCTTCCCTTCCCTAACCGCATGAACAAATTCATTGACGGTATAGGCGACTCCATTATATTCCAGCTCATGCAGTTCGAGCTCCTGGCGTTCTCCAGCTTCAGTCACACGGTATGCCTTGCCCTCTATAAACTCCAATGCCCCGTCGCTGCCCACCAACCGGAAGTTCCCCGTCCAAGTCGTATCCTTTCCTTTGTTAGCACTGCTCGCAAAATAGTTAACATGAACGCCGCCTTTAAATTTAATGATGGCTGAAGCCGATGAATTTCCCCCTCGCTCGTTCCAAGACGGACTGAAGCTGCTCGCAAATATCGATTCCGGTTGGGCATTCAGCAAATACCGCATTAAATCAAAATGATGAATGCTTAGTTCCGTAATTAACGGCTCTTCACGATTTTTTCTCCACTCCGCCTGAGGTCCCCTATGTCTGGAGCCATCCCGGTCGAATTGCCATTCCACAACCCCGAGCTTCCCGATAACGCCGGATTCCAGTGCATTTCGGATCGCCTTCATCTCAGGTGTCCACCTATAGTTCTGATTAACCGATACCACCTTGTCATATTCCCCAGCTATTCTAAACAGCTCAAGTCCTTCTTTATAGTTAGAAGCCATTGGCTTCTCCACGATAACATGCATGCCTGCCTCAAGCGCAGCTCTTGTTAAGCGGTGGCGTGTAGGAGGTGGCGTAATCAACAGCGCCAGATCAGCCTCCACTTCATCGAATGCATCTTCATATGATGTGTAAGTCGGCATATTCGCGTCGCCAAGTACTTTAATCGCTTCAATCAGATTTTCCTGTACCACATCGACTATAGCTACTATTTGAATAGATTTCACAGCTTTAATTCCTTCGAGCCATTCCTTGCCAAATCCACCCACCCCAACTTGAATCACTCTTGTACGTTCCATTTCAACTTCTCCTCCAATGCTCAATAATAGGCTTAATTTCTGTGAACCGACTTCCAGGGCGATTACGTTTCAGCAGTCGTTTCCTCCTTGCCTTCTCTTCGCTCCAATCTGCCGCGGATCGTTCGATCAGACGGGAGCAGCAAGCCAATCACACCAAACAACGGCATAAACGAGCAAGCGATAATAATAGTCGATAAGCTGGTAAGATCGATTAATCCTCCCACCACTACGGTTCCAATTGCCCCCATACCAAAAGCCAGTCCGGTAATGAGTCCTGAGACCATACCTACCTTGCCTGGCATCAGTTCCTGAACATAGACTACAGTAACTGAAAAACTGCTGTGATTAATAAGCCCCAGTATAATGAGTAGTGGATATGTCCATAGCTCCCCGGCATGCGGCAGCAAAATAGCAAACGGTGAAGCACCGAGCACCGACAGCAGAATGACATTTTTTCGACCTATTCGGTCCGACAGAGGTCCGCCAAAAAACGTGCCTAATATCCCTGCGCCCATATAAAGGAAGATATAGATCTGTGCATCCGGGATCGAAAGCTTGAAGCTCTCCATCAGGTAAAATACGAAGTAGGTTCCGATACTGGAGCCAAATAACGATCTGGCAAATGCGATCAGAATAATAACTACTATTGCTCCTATAACCTTTTTCTGGTATTTCATATCTTCCTGGCCTGCAGCTTTGTTCTTAGCCACGCGCGGGGATTGTATGAGATGCACCTTATACCAGCGTGCCACCCATGTCTGAAGCAGGGCTCCCAAAGCGGCAATCAATGTAAACCATATGGCGCCAAACTGCCCGAATGGATAAAAGATAAGAGCAGTCATGAGCGGAGCCATCGCACTTCCAGCATTCCCTCCAACCTGAAAGATCGACTGCGCCAGCCCTCTTCTGGAGCCCGCGGTCAGATAAGCGATCCGTGCCCCTTCAGGATGGAACACCGCGGAGGCGATCCCTACGAGAACAACGGCACCAAGAACGGTAATATAGCCTGGAGCGAAGGCTAGCCCCAGCATCCCGAGAAATGACAGCAGCATTCCAGCCGGAAGTATATACGGCGTTGGACGTGCATCTGCGTAAGCTCCAACGAATGGCTGCATGACTGAGGAGGAAAAGTAAAGGATAAACGTTATAATGCCAAGCTGTGTATAAGATAGATGCAAGGAGTCCCGCAATATGGGATAGGAAGCGGGAATTACAGCTTGTAAGGAATCATTGATCAGATGGGCGATGCTTATGGCAAACAGGACAGGAAAAACAGTTGATTTGGCTTTCCCTTCGCGTTCGGTCGACATGATTTCTGTTCTCCTTCCGAATTAAACGGCCAAGGGACTGTTGCAGTTTGATGCCCTTTAGTCGAGCCTATTCCCGCGACCGTCCCGCAAGTGACCGGCGATCGGTTCGATTGATTTGACATTGCCGCTAGTAATGGCAGGAGGTGCAGCCAGAGGTGCCGTCCATCTTACCCCGTTCTCAATGATCCTCATTACATTAGTGTTATAATAGGTTGGATATTCTTCATGACCCGGCCTGAAATAAAACAACCGGCCTTTCCCCCGCGTATAGGTGATCCCGCTGCGAGCAATCTCTCCACCTTCGAACCAGCTGGCAATCACCAATTCATCAGGCTCCGGAATATCCCAGAATTCACCGTACATTTCCTCTTCCGGCAGCTCGAAATATTCACCAACTCCGTCGACTATCGGATGTCCCGGCTTTAGAACCCACAGTCTTTCCTTCTCATGCGCCTCTCTCCACTTATGGCCCCCCACCGCTCCAAGCAGACGTTTGAACAATTTCGAACCTGAGGAAGAATGCAAGAATAAGGTTCCCATACCGGCAATAGCTCGTTTGTACAATTTGTCTACCAGCTCATCGGGAACCTCGTCATGCTTCATATGCGACCACCAGATCAATACGTCCGTCTGCTCGATGATCTCATCCGATAGACCGCATTCCGTATCGTAAAGTGTTGCGGTCCTCACTTCCATGTCCGTCTGCTTTTCCAAATGACCTCCTATCACACGATGAATACCATCGGGATATACCTCTTTAATGTTATCCTGGTACTGTTCATGCCAAAATTCATTCCACACCGTTACTTGAATTTTTTTCGCCATTAGGTTGTTGCTCCTTTCCGCTTACTCGCTTCTTGGTTTTTGTGTACACTAGTAATTGTAAAAAAATGTACAAAGCTTTAACATACAACGATCGAACAAAAAATGAACCGATATCACACTTCTGTATGCGGTTTATCTGTGTACTCACGCAAAAAAGCCCACCTTCTCAGGTGGACTAAAGTTTATCTCTTCCTTTTAGATTCCAAATAATCAACGAAATTGGGGTACATAAGGGACAACTCGACTCATAGCCTCTTGTTTCTGTTTATCACCGACATGGGTGTAGATTTGAGTTGTTTGTATACTTGAATGCCCCAGCAATTCTTGCAGCGTTCTTATATCTGTCCCCGCGATCACTTGTAGAGTTGCAAAAGTATGCCTCAGCTTATGACTGCTAAGTGATTTGCCTTGAACTTCTCTATATTTCTTTTTAAACTCTGAAAAGTTCGTTTCAGCAATCTTCTGTATCATCCGAATTGTAATGCGTCGACCAAACTGAGAAATGAAAAAGGCTTGCTCGGTATCTTTTTTCGGTTGAATACGTTCCTCCAATGCCAAATTTAGTATATAAACCAATTGCTCCGGAAGTGGGATTGTTCTCCATTTCCTCCCTTTGCCATTGACCTTTAAATCGTGAGTTGATTGATTGAAATCGGATAGGTTCAATTTGCTCAGCTCACTGACGCGCAGCCCGGCATAGCTCATAAGAAGAAACATTGCTACGTTTCGTATCTGGTATTTTCCAACAATCGATTCAATGAAATTAGATAACTGCGTTTCCTCTAAATAGGATGGGATCTGTTGTTTTTCAACCTTTGATTTTTTTATATGTAAAGAGGGATTGATTGAAACATACTTGTGCTCAACCAACGCATTAAAAAAGGTGCGAACAGATGATAAATAGCGATTTCTTGTAGAGTCTCCTGCTCCCCTTTGTCTTACTTGGGTAAGAAAGCGCATAATGTCGATAGACTCTATCTCTGTTATCGATTTGGGAGCAATTGCTTCTAAAAACTGCCGCGTATCCCCCAGATAGGCTTTTTGTGTTTGAGACGTAAATCCCTGATCCTTCATCCATATATCGAAAAATTGCATCAGTTCATCATCCAAGTAGTCTTGATTCATAATTTTGGGTCACCTTTTCTTTGCAATTAAGTAAACTTAGTGGTCATTTATTTTTAGAAAAATAGATTTAAAACGAAATTACGTGAAACAATGGTTTAGCGTAATTTTTATTCGAAAAAAAATGATTAATTTCTTGCTTTAAACCCTTATGTTTCTCGTTATTTAACTCCCGCTTCTAAAAATGGTTGATACATCATTAGAGCATGATTTTCGGTAATATATTGATCCTCAACCAATTCCTTATTTTCATTAAACACTCGTCGATAAATAAGATTATGTCTCATATAACCGCCCCAATATTCTTGCGTAATTTTATGATCTCTTTCGTAGATTTCATAACTATTCCGCGGCTGAGCAATCGTCTTCCATTCACCCACTAATTGATCCTCTGTTAAATAAATTTGTAATTGATAGGGCTGTTGGGTAGGATTATATATTCTTAAATCCAAATAATTATAGGCACAGGTTGCCCCGCTGCCGAATGGCTGACTTCTATTGGAATCGGGGAAAGCATCATAACTATGACGATGTCTTTCTGAAATTTCCAAGGGCGTATGCAAAGCCATCCAATAGATCAGATTAGATAATTGACATAATCCCCCTCCCACCCCATGCTTAAACCCACCGTAAAATAGAACCATTCCGTTCACATATCCCTTTTTACTCGTTGGACGACCAATTAGTTTCCAATAGGAGAAAGTTTCACCTGGATTAATAACTATTCCATTGATTTTTTGTGCGGCTATTTTGAGGTTTATGATCTTATTATGCTGTAGCCACATATCTACTTCTTTCAACTGTCTGAGTAATGGGGCCTGATGCTTCATTATCGTGAAGGGTAACGGATTTGCCTGTAACTCTTTTGCGAAATGAGTTTTCCCAAAATACCATTCGAGATATCTCTTACAGCTATAATAGATTGTGCCTAAGGTTAGTCTTAGCTTTGATCTTTTTATAGGCTTCAAAGGATCTCCCCCCTAAATTAACATCCTTCCAAGCTCTTCGTGCTGCTAGAAAGTCACAGTTTCTTTTACGGCAGCCCATTGTATTTGCGGATCTAGATCACTATCAACAGTCACAGTTCCAACAAAAATATCTTCTGTTTGCGGATTCTCTAAATAATGTTCGATAGTAAATTTAATAATCTTGGACGTATATAAGCTTAATAGTTCATTCTTATCTATCCAGAATAATTCTCCTTCATCAGAAGCAATATAGTTCTTATGCTTGGTATCTCCAAAATATACATACTGCTGTCTAATTTCTCCACTGTTACTCTCAATCAGTATATATTTAAGTCTAAAATTCTCAATATCACTCCGTTTAAATCCTGTTTCTTCTTCAATTTCTCTAAAGCTGGCCTTCATCGGAAAATTCAGCTCTTCATAGTCAAGATGTCCCCCAATACCGCCCCAAAATTCAAAATGAAACAGCTTGCTTCTAGCTTTTTTCATCATCAATACTTTGCTTTGATTACTTAAAAACGCGGTAGCCATCTGTCTTACTTCCATAACTATCTTCCTCTGCTTCACTTAGTTATTTGCTGTACCCTTCTTAAGTAGATTACGAAATTAGGTCCTTAAAAGTGTTGTAATATTCTTTTTTAAATCTTCAAACACAGGTCTTTGTACAATGCTTATATGGTCAATTTCAATTTCTTCTATGTTCATAAATTGTAATTTTAGCGATTCTTTATTAACATCATTAAATATTAGCGTAATACCGTCTTCGGCCACTCTACCTTCTAAATCAGCCTTGACATTAAAAATAAACATAACAAAAACAACTTCATTGCCATCCGGATAGCGATATTTCATTCTCGATCCACTATAAACCGTATAAAGTTCATGTTCACTTACCACTAAACCAGTTTCTTCGAGCACCTCACGTCTCATATTCTCTTCAACTGATTCACCAGCCTCCATTGCCCCTCCAGGAAGTCCCCAGTTGCCATAGTCCGATCTTTTTTGAAGTAAAATTCTGCCCTGCTTATCCCGGATGATGGCTCCACCTGTAACTAAAGTTCGCATTTTGAATAGTCCTCTCAGCTATTAAGAACCATAATATTCCTTTATTAATTCATTAAATACATCTATGGGTTTCAAATAGTCTATCGGTTTATATATGATTCTATTGTTTTCCTTGTTTAGTTCATGAAAGTCAGGGATAGCCCCTCGCGAGTATATGCTGTCCATTAACTTAACCGCCTCGACCATAGTCCCGAGTACACTTCGATTATTCGTATTAGATATTTTTATATCCGATATCTCTCCAATATACGAATCAATCCATTTTTCCTTAAAGCCTTCAACGAGCAAATAGTCCTTAAGTGCACTTGAAAATATATGTTTTATATCTTTGCTCTGATTACCTCTAATTTTCGATATGGTAACACTTAACCGAGACTTATCGTTCACGAATATAATGAATTTTTTTCTATTCATAATAAAATTATTGGCATGCCAGCTGTACATTTCATCCTGTTCAATATTTGGCAAGGCATCTACATTAGTGTCCATTTCTTTCATCAATGCTTTGGTAGGTCTTATAATCATTTAACTTGTTACCTCATTTCAATTCTTCGTAATGACTAGCTATCAAATCAGCCCATCACTCATTGTACCATACTGGTATTATGAAGCACGAGCTCATTTGTCAGGACTTACTGGGACAATATATGCCTTAAAATAAATAAAAAACCTGCCCCTAAGGGCAGGTTTCGGTTTAATTACAATTTTACAACGTTCTCAGCTTGCGGTCCGCGTTGGCCTTGAACTACGTTGAATTCTACACGTTGACCTTCGTCAAGTGATTTGAAGCCGTCGCCTTGAATTGCGGAGAAATGTACGAATACGTCATTTCCACCTTCTACTTCGATAAAGCCAAATCCTTTTTCTGCATTAAACCATTTCACTGTTCCTGTTTCCATTTTAAATGACCTCCAAAATTTTATTTAACATGTATTTTTCTAAACAAACAAAAATCACACATTGGAAAAAGTACCATTAGACAAATGATAACCTTTTTCAATATGTGAATTTAAGGTTTAACTTTGTTTGTATGGACATCATATCATAAGGACAAACCCAATGCAACCTTATTTCGATAAATTTTTCTGCTCTGGCTGAAAACCCACGAAGATACAGAATTTGAGCTATATATTTTATGAATATTACTTTATTGGAGCCATCTCGGCGCCCACCAATTCCATCTGCCCATTAATCTCATTAAAGATGGAACTAAAACCATTCGTATCACTGTAGCATCAATCAAGATCGCTGCTGCGATGCCAACCCCCAGCTGTTGCACTCCAATAACTTCCCCGAAAGCAAAAGGTCCAGTAACGGCAACCATAATTGCAGCTGCTGAGGTTATGATTCTGCTGGTTGAAACCAGTCCTACAAGCACCGCACGGTCATTATCTCCTGTATGCCTGTATACCTCGTAGATTCTTGACACAAGAAACACACCATAATCCATACTGACGCCAAACGCTAATCCGAAAATAAATACGGGAATCATTATTGCGATGCTAACCGGCTCCATTCCCAAGTTGCCTTCGACAAAAACCCACACCAGAAAACCGAACGATGCACCTAGGCTAAGAAGATTCATAAAAATAGTTTTAAACGCAATAAGAATTGATCTAAAAGCTGCAAACAATACGATAAAATTGGAAACTAATATAAAGAGGCACACATACTTAAGGTTGATAAATATTTCATCAAATACTTCCTGTTGGTACTTTGCTTCTCCACCCAACAGGAATTTAATGTCTGAAGATTCCCCTTCCCGTTCCCACTGCCGGACCCAGTCCATCGTATCCTTGGATGTAGACGTACCCTGCAGCGTCACATGTACGAGCATCCGGTTTCCTTTTATAAATGGTTGCAGTGCGGGTTCATATTTCTTTTTCATAATTGGATTTTGGAAAAGTGCATATCCCTGCTCAGGCAACATCTTCATGCTGGAAAAAACCGAATCTATCCGCTGAACACTCGAATCGTTTTCCAATTTTCTTATGATCGCGTAGGCTTTTAACCAGTCATCTTTAGTGAAGCTGATCGCCTTCCCTTGGATTACCATATAAACCTGTGAAGTTGAAATAGTTACAAAATGGGTTTGATAGCTTTCAGCAGCCATTCGGGAATCATAGCCAAGTGGCAAGGATGAAGCATCCGGAATAGCTAATTTCATCTTGCTTAACGGCAGCAAGCAGCTAATCAACAATAATGAAGCCAAGAGGCACATTCGAACAGGTCTTTTCATTACAAACAGTGCTATAGAGTACCAAATATTTGTTTTACGAAAATTCGGCACAGACTTACTTTCCGCTAGAATAGCTGGCCACAATATAAATAATAGCGCTGGGAGTAAAGTAAGGGTTAACAATACAGATACGAATAATACCGTCATAGCCCCCATAGCAACTGTAGTAAACATAGGAAGTGGAATAAGCAGGAGACCAAGCAAGCCTAGAAAAAGAGTAACCGCTGAAACTAAGACAGCCCTGCCAGCGGTCTTCATGGTTATGATTAATGCTTGATCAGCAGCATTTTTCTCTAATTCCTCACGAAACCGACTGACTATCATTAACGCAAAGTCGATGCTAAGAGCCAGCCCTACCATAGGAATAACATTTAACACAAAGTTAGACAGGTCGACTACGTCCCCCATCCAATACATCATTCCCATGGTGCCAATAACACCGGTCACTCCAATAATAATGGGAAGCATAGCGGAAACAATGCCTCCAAATGCAAACCAGAGAATGATGAAGGCCGCCGGTAATCCTATCATTTCGGCTTTTTTCAAATCATTCTGGCTAGCCTGGTTAACATCCGTCTGGATCACAGGTTTTCCGGTCATTTTCACCACAATATTTTTATTGTCCGGCAATCGCCTGCGAACTTCTTCTAGCACTGGCTTCATTTCATAGGGCTTATGTTCAAATGCAAGAACGGCATAGGCCAAGTCCCCGCTGAACATCCCCTTATTTTCCATCGGAGAAGTCACTCTGCTTAACCCTTCCATCCCTTGCAGCTGAAGCAAGCTTTGCTGAATGAACTGATGGAATGGCTCGGAAGACAGATGTCCTTTGTTTTCAAACATTAAAATAATAGGGTTTTCTGGAATATGAAAGTCTGAAGACAACATATGTTGAACCTTGATAAAGGCCCCATCCGGTGTTAAACCATGATCCTTTAGGACATCAGGCAGCTTAGAGGAATAAGCTCCGAAAAAAGTGAAGAACAAAACCCAAATGAGGATGATTGATTTCGGATATCGAAGGGAGAGGCTTGCAAGCTTATGATATCCCATGATTAAGCTCCTCTAATTTCAGATTTGCCGTCAATCTAATAATCAATTTCTTTCAGCCTAGTCGCTTGAACCATGCCTGAGGCCAGGTCCGGAGCGAGATTGGCTAATCCCGGAAGAAATCGGGGCATAATGGGTAAACCTAGCAGCCATTGAAGAAAACGTCCCCACCGTAAGGGACTTTTGAACTCCCGTTGAATAGACAAAGCGTATCGATGCTGCCACATGGCAAGTGACAGCTCCCCACGCAAATAGCTATCCGCTAGAGGTAGGCTTAAGCGGGCGGATCGCAGCGCCATCGACATTCCATCTCCGCAGAGCGGCGGTATCATAAGTGCTGCATCCCCTATTAGGGGAATCATATCCCATGGATTAGGCTTGCGGCTTAGCCCGACAGGAGCAACGGCTGCCTGAGTGCCCTCGACCGGAGTGGCTTGCCCCAGCTTTTGATAAAGCTTGGAGTTCCTTCGAGCGGCAGCGTCAATCAGCCCCAGGATCGTTTTTTCACTGTCCCGAAAAGCATTCTGTGTCAGTAGAGCGGCAACATTGACGAGTCCGCCTTCTATCGGGGAAATGCCCATATAACCTCCGGAAAAAAAATAGAGCTCTACAACCGGCTCCATTTCAATACCCATATAATGGGATTTAACTCCCATATATGTATTTTTCGCCGCACCAACAGGCCTATACCCTGGAAGTCCTGAACGATGATTGGAGCCCCATGCTGCAATAACAGCCCTTACTTTAACTTTATTTAGGGTCCCCTCTTGTTTGGTCTCAATCATGTAGCCATTGTCTTTGGGATACACGGCGGTGACCGTTGTTGACGTCTGTATATGCACGCCTGAGCTTAGCGCTGCTTTGTGAAGAGCTGGGTCAAGTGAGTACCGGCTCACGCCCAAAGCAAATCCGGTTAAAGGAATTTCTACAACATCTCCGTGGCTGAAAATTAATCGTATCCGATTGATATAACTTGGATTCAGCGCTTCAACAGATTCCAGCAAACCAAGAGTATTCAACGTTTTTTGGGATTCAGGGGAAAGAAATTCTCCACAAACCTTGTGACGGGGGAATCGCTGACGATCGATTAATACAGCATCCCATCCCCTGTCTGCTAAAGCTTTGGCCAAGCTGCTGCCGGCGATACCTGCACCAAGAACCGCTACATCCGGGATGCGACTCATTCTTTTCAACTCCATGTTTTGAATTATTCCTTATTGTTTTTTCCGAATGATGACTACATATCGAAATAACGGTCTCCAGGCATAACACATTCGCGTCAGGCCCAATGCTTTCCCGAGCCGCTTCCAGTCTGCCGATCGAAATCCTTTGGCCACAGACAGAGGTCCATCGTGTAAAATATACCGGTTATTTGAAATCAAGCGTGCAGTAATCCACACCGCTGCCCAAGCAATCCAATGGCGATGAATGTCATTGATTACAACACCGAGTTGAGACGTCTTTAACATCTTATCAACTACTGCAGGGAGTTCCTCGGTTGCAAAATGATGAACAAACTGCGTTCCCGTTATCACATCCGCATAAGCATCCGGCAGAGCAAACAAATTATGCTGCATCACGTGAATCCGAGGTTCGTTAAGAAAGAACTGCTTGGCCTCTTCGCAGGCCTCCTCAGTTATGTCGACTAATGTAATCTTTAAATCAATCCGATTCGCATCGGCCCACTGCAAGAGATAATGATTTACATCCCCGGACCCTGATCCGATATCCAGGATGGATAATCGTGACGGCTTGCCAGCCTCCGCCCATAATTGCCGGACACCATACGATGTTGGCCTGGCAGCACCGAAGATTCGATTAAGCCGTCGAAGATGCTGCAACGCTTCCCGAAGCTCCGGCCCTCCTATTGAAAAGTCATCCATCAATTCCAATTCAATCGCCCGGTGGCGCAGCCATCTAAACAATTGCGCCACTTAGAAGTTCCTTGTGAATGATGACGGAAGGAAGATAATTAATCTTGATCATCTCTGCCGTAAGCCCAGGTCCGAATGCCAGAGCTATTCCACTCGTCGGTCCGGATCCGACACGTGTCAGCTCTTGTCTCATCTCATGAAGCACGAACAAGATGGTGGCAGAGGATACATTTCCGTAATTGCGAAGAACGTTAAGGCTCGGTCGGACTTGCTCATCCGTGAGCTCGAACCTTTCCTGCAATATATCCACAATCCCTCTGCCTCCAGGATGAATAGCCCATAGGTCTGGGTTTCCCTCTCCACCGAACATTCGTTCTACTTCAACAGGAATCATCTTGCCTATCAATTTAGGAATGCTCGGGGACAAATAAAGATCAAAGCCGTAATCACCTAATTCCCATACCATTTCATTGGCAGAATCCGGCAGAAGAACGGTATGCTCTCTACCTAACTGAAAAATGGCTTTATGATTAGGTCCTGGAGTACCTACAATACAAGCTGAAGCTCCATCACCAAAGAACGAAGTGGCGAACAAGGATTCCCGTACACTGGAGGGTTGTATGTGAAGTGTGCATAGCTCTACACAAACAATTAAAACCTTAGCGGATGAATTCCCCGTCACAATCTGCCTCGACAGGCAAATGGCCTTCAACCCGGCAGCACAGCCGATAAAGTTAAGCGGAAGCCTGTTCACTGTAGCGGCTAGTCCTAACTGCGTGGCCAAGACTGTATCCATACCAGGAAGAAATTGCCCGGTACAGCTGACCGTAATCAAATGAGTAATCGCAGAAACGTCGACATCTCCATCCAATAAAGCTTTTTTCGCAGCCTCCAGCCCTAACGGTACAGACTCCCTTTTATAGGTTTCCATCCGATCTGCGGTTGTAGGAACATCATCTAGTGAGTTACGCGGAAAATAACGGCAATCTGAGGCCGATTGAAGTAAGTTAGGTTCACAAGTGTAGCGTGTCTCCACACCGCACTGCTTGAATATTCTCTTCGCCCAGCGTGCAGAATCAGGTGTTTCCTTTAAGGCTTCCGCCAGTCTTTGTGCAGTATCAGCTTGATCGATCCGATTAGCCGGCACAGCCGTACCCATTCCCAGCAGCGCAATGATTGGATCTGAATGCTCCATTTGGTTGTATCCATCCCCTCGCACAAATTCCTACTATCCATTTAACAGTCGGACATGTTATTAAACATATATATTCGTTTATTCTTTTCAATATGACGTTAAGACGTTAGTCGTTATTTATTAGAAATAAATAGCAAAAGGCAGCCCCATTGTAAGGAACTGCCCGATGATTGAATAACAATAAACCTCTAAGCTTCAATTGTTTTTAAAGGCCTTTTAGCTGGTCCTTCCAGCACTTCACCCTTGTATGAAAATCTTGAACCATGACATGGGCAATCCCATGTACGTTCTCCATGATTCCACTCAACTTCGCATCCCATATGAGTACATGTTGTGTCCACCATATGTAATTGACCTTGCTGATCCCGGTAAGCCCCTGCTCTGTTTCCATTCACTTTAACCACGGACCCTTCATCGTTTCCTAAGTCCTCAGGCAATTTGTGAATCATTTCAAGCTTCCCGGTTATGAAATGCTTGGCTACATCTGCATTTTGCACGATGAACGTTTTTATACTTGGATCTGCATGAAATCTGCCTGGGTTGAACAGTTCTTCATAGGGACTTTCTTTTCGTGTAACCATTTTTTCTATTAATAAAGCCGCCGCTGTACCTGTAGTCATGCCCCATTTCTTATATCCCGTGGCAACCAGAATATTAGGAGTATCTGCTGAGGTTCGCCCTATGTACGGCAGCTTGTCCAATGTAGTCAAATCTTGAGCTGACCACCGGTAAGCAATTTCTTTTAAACCAAAATGCTCTTCTCCAAAAAGCTTCAAAGCTTCATAATGCTTAATCGTGCAGATTCCTTGCCCCGTTTTATGATTCTCGCCTCCTATTAATACGAATTGTTCTCCATTGACCGTTGCAGATCTGAGGGATCGTTTGGGATCTTCCGCACTTATATACATGCCTCCAGGATAGTCTTTGTTTGTTCTAACACCTAGTACATACGATCTCTCGGCATACATCCTGGCAAAGTAGAAACTCCATCCATCTATAAAAGGAAAATGGGAGCATGAAACGACATGACCGCATGTGATTTTGTATCCATTGCTTGTTATGATAGCTGCCAGGTTCCCTTTCTCAACATTAATGGCTTCTGTATGTTCATATATTTGTCCGCCTTGTTTGATAATTTGATTGATTAAAAAAGTTAAATAGGCAACCGGGTTAAATCTGGCTTGATCGGGCATGACAACGGCGGCTTTGGTTTGAAAAGGAAGCGGCGTTTGATCTACATAAGAACCAGGTATTCCTAATGCCTCGTAAGCTTCGAATTCAGCGGTTATTTTGCTCACCTGTTCATCTGAATTTGTGTAAACATAAGCATCTTCCTCCGTAAAATCACATGAGATTTGATGCTCTTGTATGGTCTTCTTAATAAATTGCAATGCCTCTGCATTGGCTTCGTAATAATGTTTGGTTTGTTCCTTGCCAAAGTGAGAGATGAATTCATCATAGATGAGATCATGCTGTGCAGTGATTTTGGCCGTAGTATGTCCCGTGGTTCCTGTAAGCAGCTGCCCTGCTTCAATTAACGCCACTTTGAGTCCCTGTTTGGAAAGAAGGTAAGCGGTTGTAATACCGGAAATTCCCGCTCCAACAATCGCAACATCCACTTTGATATTCTGTGTAAGCTTTGGGAAGTTTGGGACATTTGTAGAAGCGAGCCAATAGGATTCTGGAAACTGTGGAAGGTTTAGTTGAGGTATGGATTGTTCTGCCATCGTAATATGATCCCCTTCTGCCATTTTTTCATAATATATCCATTCCTTGTTTTTTATATACGAATGGATGCAGAGCAGACCGACTACAGCCACGACTGCTGTATCCCAGAAGTGAAGGATAGCGGAAGTGTTTGTTCCTCTACTACCTGAAAAGCTCAAAAAACAGAGAAATAACGGAACCAGCTTTTCCGTTATCTCTCTGTTTTTGTGCATAATGCTCCTATTGGATCAACATAGCGGAATTCCGGCTTCCGCTATCACCTCAAATTGGAGGTGGAAGATGAAATAACGGAAATCTTTGTTCCGTTCAGATCCATCTGGGGCCTATTAGCTTCGCCGCAATCCGTATAAAATCCCCACAAGATCATGCAGTCTCTTGAAGATCTATGATCTTGGGCTCTTGCGCAAGTAAGTGTGGTGAGGCACGCCCATCTTCACCCCCATTTTATGTAAGATGAATCTTTCTCCACAAGATTCACCTAACATAAAATGGTAAAAAAGTTCATCTCCAAAGAATCACTGAATTATTTTACATAATATTATTTATGTTAACATAATTGCGAGATTCGATCCTCACCGAACAGGATTCCCTCCAAAACTGGCACTACCCACTTTTCTCAGTTTCAGAAGGAAGATTAAATGCATCGGATTTGGCTGCCTAACTCAAATCTTACAACTTATTACTTTGCAGCAGCTGGTTCCTTATCCATTCATTACGCACCAATCCATCGCCTTCCTTGTAAAGCTGATGATACAGCAATCCCCTGTACTCCTTAATTAATTCCGTACAACTTTCATCATAAATAAGGTTGGTCAGTTCGTATGGATCTTGGATCAAATTGTATAATTCATCCACATCCGTTGTGTTCCAAATATATTTCCAATTCTCCGTACGCAGCATTCTTTGGGTGAACAAGCCAAATTGTTGACCGTTATAGGTCGAAACTACTTGCGTCCTCCAATCAGAAGCGGACTCATCTTCCTTAAGGAGGGGAAGCAATGATCTGCCATGAAAGAAAGACGGCGCTGGCAGTTCCAGAACTTCCAATAAGGTTGGCGGGATATCCAACATATTATAGACGAACTGCTCACATCGATGTCCCCTCTTTGCTACTCCCGGGTATTTAATAATAAGCGGAACTTTGACTACATCATCATATAAAATATAATGTTTATCCATCATCCGGTGTGAACCGCACATATCGCCATGATCGGAAGTGAAGATGACTATCGTATTCTCCAATGCTTTAGTTTGTTCAAGAGCTTGCAGCACCTTTCCTATCGCATCGTCTACTTGACTGATCATACCATAGTACCGGGCAACAATCGGAGCCCAATCCTCCCAAGTAAAATCTTGAATTTGCCAATTATACAGCTGCTGCCGCTGGATATATGGTTTATTGTTGAAGGTTTCGTTAAATCCTCCCCATTGCGGGATATCCTCAGGACTGTACATGTCTGCAAATTTCCCTGAGGGTCTGCATGGAAGATGAGGCTCGGTAAAATGAAGCTGCACATACCAGGGATCTTCAGATTTAACCAACTCCCGAATAGAAGCGCATGCCTGATCAGCGAGCCAATGGGTTTTGGAATGCTCTACTGGAATGGGATCACGTTCACCGAAGTAACCCGCATCGTATCGGACATTAGGATAGGATCGCGCTATCATTTCCTTATATCCATCATATCCAATATAGGTATCATATCCGTACTTTGTAGGAGGCAGCGTTGGATGTACATCCCATTTACCGAGGAAAACCTTTCTATAGGAGTGATTATTCAAATCCCTTGGCCAAGCATATTCCGTAGGCTCCAAAGCTGGAATGCTCAAACCACTGGTATAATTCCATAGTGCCCCGAAGGCTTCAGGGCGCCGTCCATTTATCAATGCCTGCCTGGAAGGACAACAAATCGGAATTGGAGTATAAGCATTCGAAAACCAAACACCCTCCGACGCTAAACGATCAATATTGGGTGTGTATACTGGATATTGCTTCCCCGCACCAACACAATCATAACGGAGCTGATCAAGCATAATAAACAAAATGTTTGGTTTATTCAACCTAACCCCTCTTTTCCTTCAACGCTGTCCAAAAATACAAACCGTGCAAGCCCATAACAGGGGGAGCTTCGATGCCCCATTTGTTGTCACAATTAACTGTCACCATGAACATCAACCACATTCCCACCGGACTGATGGGATCGTATAGCAGCTTCGATTACTTCCTGTGCAGCTAGTGCCTCCGCCCCTGAGCCTTCAACCTCTGAGGGAGGGACATTCTGCTTGAGCTGTTCGATGAACCGTTCGATCCGATTGCGAAACGTATCGTTGAAGCCCTGCATGCCTCGCATTATTGAGTTGCGCATAACCATCGTTTCGCTGCTTTTATGTGGATATAAGGTGATGCCTTCATACACGTTCTCTATCACGAAACGTCCTTCCGTACCAGCTGCCTCGCACCACTCGATCGGATGCAGCATGGACATGTCATAACTGCCTGTCAGATGTCCGACGGCTCCATTGGTAAATTCCAAATTAACACTGGCCGTAGACCATGTCTTGCGACCAGGAGCTTTATTCATAAAGGCTTGCACCCGCGCCACATCACCAAAAAAATAACGCATTACATCGATCGAATGAGGGTGAAGCGCTCTCATATGAAACCACTCGGTGAAATCAGCTTTGTTATCTATCGTAAGTCTCATATTGATAAACAACGGCTTGCCCAGTAGATTCCGATCGATCCATTCTTTACCCTTCTCTGCGGCCGGGGTAAACCGGTGGTTCAAATTACAACCAAAACGTACACCTTTTGCCTTTGCAGCTTTCACCATTATCCTGGCTTCTTCGATGCTGTTAGAGATCGGCTTCTCCACAAGCACATCCTTACCGGTTTCGATCGCGAGCATGACCGGCTCATAGTGGTGACTGCCTTTTTCTTCTCCTCCAGTTGCAACACAAACCATATCTATTTCCTCTTGATCCAATAAACTTCTGAGATCCGTATAAGCCTTTACCCCATAGATCAGGGAAGCTTCCCTGACACGTTCCTCCATCAAATCGCAGACGGCTACCAATTCAGTGTCTGGATGCTGGCTGTAATAGCGGCAATGAATTTTGCCTATATTATTGACTCCGACAACGGCTACCCGAATCATTCAAATCCCTCCTCGAACAATTAAATCTACACAAAATCTAACCGCACCACATTAAGCAGGTGCGGCGCAATAGCATCCGTTATAATTATTTAAGCTGTTTAGCCTGTAGGGACCTTGCAGTGAGTGAACTGCCGATATGTAAGGTATCATAAGCTTGTTGGGATGAAGTAAACGGCTCATCGCCTTTACCATGCCAACCAAGATTCGTATACATGGGATTGGTTCGCCCGGTTTGCTCCTCCCGTTTACGGATATACGCATCCATCCTCGAAGTAAGCAGCTCTACAATCTCGGTCTCTATTTCTGCCACATTGTTATTTTCTTGCGGATCCTCGATCAGATTATAAAGCTCCACCTCAGGTTTGAAATGGAAGTCAGGCTCCAGGGAGCGTATTAGCTTCCAATGAGGGGTACGCCAGCCATGCTTTCGCATCCACGTGCATTCAGTGATATAGAATTCGCTAATTCGATGTTCCGGGTTATCATTAATCATTGGAACAAGGCTTTGACCATCAGCGTCCAGCTGCACATCGAGCTCCAGCAATTCCAGAATTGTCGGCATAATATCGCTAATTACTGTCACATCTGAGATCCGTTTTCCGGCAGGGACTTTACCAGGAAACTTTATAATTAACGGCACGACAAGCGTACAATCGTAAAGACCGTGATGATCAAAATAGCAATCATGCTCATAAAGTGTTTCTCCGTGGTCCGATGTCACTACAATTAATGTATCCTCAGCTAATCCCAAAGTATGGACGGTTTGCAGCAGATTTTGAATACATGAGTCCATATAGGCGACTGCACCATCATATTGGGCGCTCACATACTCTTGATCGGTTACACCTTCGGGAATCCACGATTTTAGAAAATCGGCAAAAGGCTTGAAGTTGTAGACTGGATCCATGGAATGGTTGGCGGAATCATGCTCATCCCCTCCATAGAAGATGCGCTCATACGGCTTTGGCGGTAAGTAAGGCGAATGCGGATCCATATGACGCAGGAACAGGAAGAAAGGTTTATCATCATCAGCCAGCTTATGAAGCTCGGGTATAGTTACATCGTTCAAGTTTTCCGCTTTGGGACATTTGCCTTGTTCATTGGGCATCCAAGCTTCATACTCTAAGTAGTTGTCAAAACCTCGCGAGGACGGATTTCCAGTGAATCCAACGCATGTCGTGTTATATCCAATGTCGCTCAGTACCTCCGCTAACGTTTGGGCTCCAACTGCACCTTTATGCCGCAGCGCAACCACATCTGTACTGAAGCAATCTTTACCCGTAAGCATGCTTGCATAGGCCGGAGTAGTCGGAATACTTGGACTGAAGTGTTGTTCAAATAACACCCCTTCGCCAGCCAGCTTATCCAGATGTGGGGTCGTTAATTTACCGTACCCATAAGAACTCATTCGATCCCGGCGCAAGCTATCAATCCCGAAGAGAATCAGATTCGGCTTTCTTTTGGATGTAGAGGGCATTCCATTCATTCTCCTTTTGTAAGTATGATGTATTAAAATCGATGCATCTGCCGCGACTATCGAGCACCAAGCTGTTTCAAGCAAGCGTTCAAATAACCATATGTTTCAGCGGCTATAATCGAGATTTGGGCAAGCGTGTGCTCCGGCTTCGCTCCTATGACTTCGAGCACTACAGGCCCATCATAGTTGTTGTCCACCATCGCCTTGCAGTAAGCAAACAGATTGATGTTACCGCGTCCGCATGCTTGCAGCTCTATGGCACCAGGTCCCTGCTCCCGTCCTTTACAATCACGAATGTGGATATGCTTGACGCGGCTTATGACTGCTGGCAGCGCTTCCTCCGGATTCTCATTGGCACGGTATATGTGGCTTGGATCCATATCGATGCCGAAAGCGCTTGAGGAAACCTCAGAAATAGCACGCAAGGTTGTCGGTGTATCATGAATCGCTTGCCCGATATGAGCTTTCACACATAGCGTCACCCCTAATGCTGCCGCTTTTTCTGACAATCTTTGGAGCTGGTCAATGGATTGCTTAACATCCTCTTCAATTCCGGTTTTGCCTCCCGGACCAATATTGATAATGGGAATACCAATCTCCGCAGCTGCCTCCAAAGCGTTCAACAATCGCTGCTCGTCTTTTACGCTGCCGAATTCCATAGAGAGGAAGCTTAATCCATTCTCTTGAACAACATGCCTTAGCTCAGCAGCCTGCTCCTTCCACCGGGTAAGATCCAAATGCTCGCACATGCCTTGAATCGCAGAAATTTCCACCCCATCATAACCACTAAGTGCAATGTGACGAACGGCTGTTGCGAAATCAAATTCCTTATAAAGAACTGAATTGACACCGAGTTTTATCATAATGAAGCACACTCTCCCTATGGACGTCAGCCATTAATTTAATCTTAATGCCGACATTTATTTAATATCATTAACAATCTCTAAACTTTTGTTTTAATTAACCTCATTAAATATATAACAAATCGCATACAGGCATAATCCGGGTTTTATTTAACCTCATTAATTAGTATCAAATCCTCAATGAATCAAGTCTTCCCTGTCGAAAACTCGTTGTAAAAATCCATCTTCCGATTACATGGACAATGGATCACCATGGAAGGCTGGAAGCGGATGAGGTCTGACTACAATTCCACCTTGCTCGTACGATTCGATGACCGCAAATGTATACTCCAGCACAGCAAGTGCATCCCTGCCGGAAGCCCGGATATGCTCTCTCGGAACCCCATTTGTAATATCCTCCAGGAAAGCATGCAGCCTATTGTTAAATGTCGTATTAAATTCTGTAACCCCTGACTCCGTTACTTCCGGTTGTGGATGCGCTCCTATGACAGGAACTCCCTTTTGCGCTCTCCAATACGAAACCTTTTCCACACAATTCTCTATGCAAAAGGTTCCTTTCGTGCCTCCAACCTCCATACTCCACCAACCGCCTAACCCATAGGTAGCATCACCGCGTTGACTCAGCAAATAGCCTGCAGCACCACTCGCGAACTTAACATGAATACTGTTTATGGAGACCATAATGTCACTGGCGCTTTTTCGGAAGCCTGCCTGATTAGAGAAGGTTTGAATGTGGGTTATATCCCCGCAGAAATACCGCATAACACTGAATGGATGAGTCAAAAATGCTTTCATGTGGAAATAGGGCTGACCTTTATCCTTGGGTGACTTCGGAGCATTGTACGTATCTTCGCCGCCATTAAAGCCCATTTTATGTAGACAATACACGGTTTCACCGATATCGCCGGAATCCATGTACTGTCTGGCTTTTTCTGCGGGAGCTGTAAAATAATGATTCAGGTTGCAGCCCAGATATACATTTTTCTCAGCCGCGAACCTAACCAGCTCACGACCTTCCCGGATATCGTTAGCCAATGGTTTTTCGATTAACACATGCTTGCCAGCTTCAATCGCCTGCATCGCCGGCTCGAAGTGCCAGCTACCATTATCGATACCGCCTGTAGTGACATCTATGATCTCCAGATCTGGCTCATGCTGCAGCATATCCTTCAAGCTGTAATAGGCTCTTACTCCGTATTTATCCGCTGCTTTATCCGCCCTTTCCTTCACTACATCACAAACTGCCAGAACTTGTGCGAGCGGATCCTGTGAATAACATTCTGCATGGCGCATGCCTATTCCATTCATACCTACAATCCCTATTTTCAATGCCATCTCCACGTCCTCTAGCTTGCTTCCTAAGAAAATAGTACAAGCCGGGACTCCACCACCTTTCATTATCGTTTTACCCTGAAATATTTTCGGTCAGCTTACCTGCTTACAATGGTAAGCTGACATTCCAGACACTCTGGTCAACGCACCGACTTCTCATGCTGTGAGTACTCTCCCGCTCCTTCCAATGCGTCATACCTCTCACGCTGCGGATCGGCAATCCATGACTTCCAGGTTAAGCCAACCTTACCCAGAATCATTTCAATGCGCCGGCGAAACGGCAGCTGTGCTTCATTGATTTGAATCATCATCGGATCTGGCCGTCCATTCAGTTTGCTGGAAACGAAAGCATTAAGCTTTCCTTCCAATTCCTCAGCAATTTGAGGCAGCTTTTCCGCCAAATTGATTAGCTCCTCAGGATCCTGATGCAGATCATACAGCTCTAGGTCAGGTCGTTGAAAAGGTCCTGAATCATAATTTCTTATAAGCTTGTAACGATCCGTGCGGATGGCCCTTGCGGCCTGCCATGCACATTCACTCAAGAACACTTCGTCCAGAGTTCCTCCGGCTTCTCCACTTATGCAAGGCCATAGGCTTTGTCCATCCAGAATGTCCGGTATCCTAAGCGCTGACAGGTCTATCCCATCACGTGTTTCCGCCGCAACCGCTTCCAGAATAGTAGGCATCAAATCCGCATGCTGTACGAAGCCTTTAACTCTCTTTGCTGACGGAATGTGCCCAGGCCATCGCATTATTACAGGAACATGTACCGTTTGCTCATACAATCCGCAATGATCCCAATAAATATCATGCTCGGTTAAGCTTTCTCCATGATCGCCAAACAGGATTAAAAGTGTTTCCTCTTTAATGCCAATATTCGTCAAATAATCATCAAGCTCATGAATTAAATCATCCAAATATCGAATTTCGGCATCATAAAGCGCGCTTACATAATTCGCATCAGTGACAGGACCTAGCTGATTATAGTGATGATGTTTAAAAAAAGGGTAAGCCGGGTGCCCGTACGCCCGATTCATACTTGTATTTCCCGGTTTAAAAGGATCTTTCCCTTCTCCATAAAATGGCGGAATATATGAGGCAGGCGGCAGATAGGGAGTGTGGGCATCCCAATAATGAAGAAACAAGAAAAAGTCTTCATCCTTATGCTCCTGAATCCAAGGCAGTGCGAGATTATTAACCGTTCTGCCGTCAATCCACCGCTTCTTCCCGGAGCTGTTCATATAATAGCGATACCCTCGGGCAAACCATTCCTTCATGTTATACAAGTTGTCAACTGCGGCGGTTGTGAAGCCGGCAGCCTTAAGCATGGACGGGAGCCATTCTACCGACTTGGCAAGGTAAGTTAGATCCGAGCCATGCGATACAATCCCTGTCGTCAGACCGATATTTCCGGTAAAAATAGCCGAATGAGCAACCTCTGTCGGAATATCAGCCGCATAGGCGCGTTCCATGAGCACACCTTCGGAGGCGATCCGGTCGATATATGGACTCGTCGGTTTTCCATAGCCATAGCAGCCGAGCCGGTCCGCGCGCAGCGTATCGAGCGAAATCATGATGATTTTCATCAGCTGTCTCCCTCCAGTAGCCCCCTCTTACTGGTTAAACCAGCTGGATCAGCTACCCGCTCCATTTCCTGACTTGCTGCCACACAGCTTTGCACAGATCCAACATCCACATGCTGAGTATACCGGGTAATCCATTGCACAATCTGAAGCGCATTAGCATGAACGGATTGCCGGTCCGTATCAATCACAATGTCAGCTTGCTCCGGTTCCTCATAAGCATCTGAAATTCCGGTGAACATAGTGATTTCCTGCCGCCGCGCTTTGGCGTATAATCCTTTTACATCCCTCGCTTCGCACACATTAAGCGGACAATTCACATAAATTTCGACGTATCCCATAATGTGATTCCGAAGGTACTCCCGCATCTCCCGGTAAGGTGTAATGGCGGATACTAGAACAAGGACGCCGTGCTTGGACAGCAAATTCGCAACATAAGCAATTCGGCGAATATTTTCCAGACGATCCTCTCGGCTGAAGCCAAGACCTTTACAAATAGCCGAGCGGATTTCATCCCCATCCAGCAATTCTACCTGTTGACCTGCTTCTGTCAGCTGCTTGTAAATATGCTGAGCTGTTGTTGTCTTACCTGAGCCTGAGAGGCCGGTAAACCAAAGTACATTACCGCTTGAGCTTTCCATGTACTTTCCCCCTATAAGCTTTCAAATAGAAAGCTTTCTTCACACTCATAAGCTGAGTTTCGCAATGACCCTTTTGAAGTTTGCCATGGCTTAACACCTCTTATCTCTATATTAGTGCTGAACTGCCAGATTATCATTGTCCATTCAGCCATTCATATGGTCGATGCGGCCTTCATTGCTTGGTCGCTATCCTTTCACTGAGCCTGCCGTCATTCCAGCTACAATCTTCTTATTAAAGAAAATAAACAGGATAAGTGGCGGGAGCGAAATCAACACGACATCAGCAAATAATAAATTCCATGAAGTGAGGTACATGCTCATGAAATTATACAAAGTCAACTGAACCGTGGCATTCTCGGAGCCTGGCAAGAAATAGAGCGGATTGACAAAATCATTGAATATATTGACTGCCTGAATGATGATGATAGTCGAGGAAACAGGTTTAAGTAACGGAAAAATAATATGGGTATACAGCTTAAACCCTCCACATCCATCCATAAAGGCGCTTTCATCGATATCACGTGGAATAGTTGCTGTAAATGCCTTGTACAGGATGGCGCAAAATGGGAAATGCAGTGCAATTTCAACCAGCGTAAGCCCTGTCAAAGTTTTGAACAAGCCTACTGAATTGAGCACCCATATAGTAGGTACAACAGCTGGAGGAATCATCAAGCCTGCAAGCACCAGAAAATTGAGTGTCGAAGCGGCCCTTCCCCTCTCTCTTCGCTGCAGCACAAAGCCAGCCAAAGAGCTCACTATAACCAATCCAGTAACCGACAGCACAGTCAGCAATGTACTGTTATAAAAGGCGCGTATCAGCATATTGTCCGTAGCAAGCAGTACCGTTTTATAATTTTCAATAATATGGAATGTGTCCGGCCAGTACATGTTCATGTCAGCCGCTTTTGTACTCGATTTGAAGGAGTTCACAATAACAAAATAAAATGGCACCCAGAAAATCAATGTTGAAAAAAGGATCATAATCAAGCTGATTATTGATTTTTGTACCTTATTGTTCATAGGTCAACCTCTCTTCTGTTCAAAAACATATATAAAGGAAATGCTAATAACGAGATGGCAATGAATAAAATGACATTACCTGCTGTGGCAAGACCATAGAAACCGGCTTGGTACTGTTTATAAATGATCGAAGCGATGAGGTCGGTGGAGAAGCCTGGCCCCCCTCTGGTCATAGCCCAAATCAGGTCAAAGGTTCTCAGACCGCCTATGAATGCCAGAATAATGACGGAGTTCATAGCGGGCCTGCTGAGAGGAAGCGTAATATGCCAAAAAGCCCTGAACGCATTTCCTCCATCGATTTTCAACGCTTCGTAATAATGCTGGGGAATCGATAAGATGCCCGCAATATAGATGACCGTAGCGATTCCAACTCCTTTCCAGACATCAACAAAGGCTACAGAAAACAAAGCCAATTTGGTATTTCCGAGCCAATCCGGACCTTCAATGCCAATTGCAGCAAGGGCCGTATTGATGACACCTTGAGTAGGATGCATCATGGTGCTGAACGCAATCCCAACGGCAATCGTGCTCAATAAAGTTGGAAAAAACACCATGGAACGGAAATAATCCTTGAACCAAATTTTAGAAGTAAGGAGTGTAGCGATCAGAAGTGCAAGAACTACCTTCAATGCGCAGGTTACCACAGCAAATATAATTGTGTTTTTGAAGCCGATTTTTAACGATGATTCCTCAAAAAACATCCTGTAATTGTCAAATCCGATGTATTGCCATTTCGTAAGCGTCCATCTGGTCATACTGAAAAAGAACGACATAATGGTCGGAAGCAAATAAAATACGAAATATATAATGCCGGCGGGCAGCAAAAATAAATACGTGTACATTCGCTTTTGTGCTACTCTCATCATGATCTCCTCCGGTTCAAACTGATCCTGTTCAATTTAAAAAATCAGCCCTGCAAGGTTCTTGCAGGGCCTGTGATTATATTCATAAGTAAAAATCTTACCAACCTGCCAGATTAAGCTGCTGTGCCTGCTTCCTAACGTCCTTGTCGTAATCTGCGGCACCATCCGCAGGAGATTTCTGACCCGTTCCTACCTCAATTAATATGCTCTCCAGGTTCGGCCCCTTTACAGGAGAAACAAATTCAAGGGCAGGAGCTGTTTTGCCATTATCGAAGTAAGGCTGCATATCTTTAACTCCCTCATAGGCATCATCAGGAACCTTAATCCCTTTGACTACATAAGGCCCGTTAGCTTTGCTCTTGGACATATAGGCCTTCTGGCCTTCCGGGGACAGCAAAAAGTCAATAAATTTCTTGGCAGCATCTATATTCTTACTCTTCTTATTGATGTAATAAGAGTTAGGCATCCATACCGTAAATCCGTTAACAGAAGCATTATCGCTAGGTGTCGGGAACACCCCAATATCTTTTACTTTATCCGGATAGTTCTGCGCCAACGCATCGATCGCACTAGTCAGCATTGGGTATTGAACTCCAGTTCCTTCAGCTAGCATCTTCAGAGCGGTATCATAGGTTGTAGCGAGAAAATCTTTATTATAGTAATTCTTTTTAAACACCTCACTCGTCATTTCAAAGCCTCGCAGCGCCGCTGGTGTAGTGGCATATTTGGCTTTATTCGCGGTATAATCCTGAACAAAGTTCGGTACTTGAGCCTGAACGTTATAATGGTTGCCAAGCACGAAGAGCTGAGAGGTCCATGTTGTCTTATACGATCCAATGATCGCTGTTTTGCCTGAGGCTTTAATTTTATCGCTGTTGGCAATGAATTCTGCCCATGTTTTCGGTACAGTCAGACCAAGCTCTGCATACACCTTCTTGTTGTACAGAATCCCGCCGACATTCGATGACCCACCTGGAACTCCGAATACCTTTCCATTCGAGGTTACGGTCTCTTTGTACGAATCCAGAGGATTAGCCATGAACGGTTCTTTCGTCAGATCAACGAAGTTCTCTTCAGGATTTAGCGCCTTTAGTAGTGAACCTGAGTTGTAATAGAGAATATCTGCCATTTCACCTGTAGCCAAACGAGTTTTAACCAAGTTGTCGCCCTCTGTCCCGTCCGGTTTAATATCGAACTTGATTTTGATATTCAGCTTTTTCTCCGCCTCCGCCGCGACAGCTTGTGTAGCAGGGTAAGGAGTACCTGTAGAACCAATCAGCAATGTTAGCGTCACTGGTTCTGCAGGCTTGCTTGGCGCAGGTGCAGGAGCGGCTGGAGCTGCGGGCGTAGAACTTGCAGCAGGTGCTGGAGCAGTGCCTGCTGCCGGCTGGGATGAAGTACTGCATCCCGTGAATACGGTTGATATCAGGGCCGCGTAAGAACATACAGTTAAGAACCTGGCTCGATTCATAGTGGTATCCTCCTAAAATTTTTCACAGCATAATCTCGTGATTTAAATAAATTGTACGTGCCGCTCTGTTTTTTGAACACTTGCGATTTGTACTTGTTAACGGGGGGGATTTTTCCTATTTTTGCTGATTGGTCTTACTGCATGCCGCTTGGCATAGGTGATCGGAGCTACTCCGACTATTTTCTTGAACAAAGCACTGAAATGTTTGGAGTCCTCATAACCGACAAGCTCACTTACCTCCTGCAGCCGCTCGACTCCTGAAGTCAGCAGCTCCTTAGCCTTTCGGATCCGGTAACCGGCCATATAATCAGAGAACGTCGTTCCTGTCTGACTTTTAAACAAGCGGGATAGATAACCGAGACTGACATGATGATCCGCTGCAAACTGCTGTAAAGAAATGCTATCCTGATAGCTTTTATGTATATGCTCGAGCAGCACGGGAATAAGTCCTTTCGGACTAAGATCTTTCACCGCCAATCCACAATAGAGGCTTACGATGGTTTTGTTGAGCCATTCGAACAATTCATTGTAATCACCAAAGCGATTGAGTATTCGGTTGTCTTCCTGCAAATCGTTGATGCTTGTCGGCCCCTTCCCAGAAGCAAGTAAATTGTATTTCAAGGAAAACAGCATATCGTGGATGAAAAGCCTGAGCTGCCGCTTGGTTATTTGCTTTTCGCTCAAATCCTCCAGTATTTGTTCTAATACTGCTTGCCCCTTCAGCATATCGCCCTTCTTAGAATAGGTCTCCATTACTCTAACCTTTTCCCACAAGTCGCCAATCTCGGCATCGTAATTTTTCATTCCAGGCATTATGCAGGTTGACTTACCAAAAATCATATTTTCATTCATATGCTGGTTCAAATCCATAAAAATGCCGTACAACGAATCGGACTCCGATTTAATGGCAAACCCCATATGAGCCGGCCTTGGAAGCTGCTGTAGCTGTTGGAATAAAACCGATAATTTTTCTCTAATACGGCCTAACTGAGCTGTGTCTGCTAACGGAATCAGAATCACTCTTTGTCGGCAATCGAGGTCCAGGCAATGTAACTCCTTCTCTTGCGCGGGTCCAAATGCGAATGGCTGTTTAAACTCTTTCATACCTATGCAGGTATCTTTCCAGCCTCTTAACACCACCCCGGTTTCCAATACGAGCAGTACCATACAGTATGCACGTCCATTAACGGCACGCAAAATATCATATTGCGGAATGTCAGCAGTTAAGAGCATCTGCCCTATCGAACCACTCATCCATTCCTCCGTTCGTTTGCTATCCATCTCGATGTGCTGTATGGCTTTATCCACCGCTTTAAATAAAACATCCTTTTTCACAGGCTTAAGCAAATAATCGAATACGCCGAATTTCATCCCTTGTCGGGCATATTCGAATTGATCGTGAACGCTTAATATCATACTTTTGATGGTTGGGTCCAAGTGGTGCAATTGCTCAATCAGCTCAAGTCCGTCAATTCCTGGCATATTGATATCGGTCAATACCAATTGCGGGCATATGGAGTGTGCAGCCAGCAAAGCATCATCCCCATTGTCATAGGCGTAAATACTATGTTCGGGCTCGTAGATTTTTAACAACTCAACCAATTCAGCCAATGCCCATCGCTCATCCTCTACCACGAAAATATTCATTATGCGATTCCACCCTCTTCCTGTTGAACAATGAGGAAAGGGATTACCAAAGTCACCTTCGTCCCTCCGCCTGTTTTGCTGAATAAGCTAAGTCCATATTGTTTCCCATAAAATAGCTGGATACGTTGGTGGATATTGATTAACCCGACTCCATGCGTTAAATCCGTAAAGTGATAATGCATATTGGAAATGTCCAGAGCCTTGCTCAACTGCGCCTGCTTTACATCAGTCATTCCTTCTCCATTGTCTGTTACTGTTATGGTTAAAAGCTCATTGCATTTGGTCGTATGAATGGTAATGCAGCCTCCCGATTTCATTCTGCGAAGACCATGATTAACCGCATTCTCGATGAGCGGCTGAATGGTTAGCTTAAGAATCGAAGCTTGCAGATGATCATTCGGAATATCACATTGCAGCTCCACACGATTGCCGAATCGGTGCTGCTGTATTTTGAAATAATTGTTGATATGATCAATTTCCTCCCATAAAGAAACGGGTTGATGAAGATTTTTCATGCTATATTGGAACAAACTGGCCAATGACTCCGAGATTTCGGCTACCTCTTCGACTCCCCTTAAACGGCTGATCGATTTCATGATATTGAGTGTATTGTATAGAAAATGGGGATTAATTTGCGCGTGCAGTGCAGAAAGCTGAGCATTCTTCTCCGCCAGTTTCGATTCGTACACTTCTTTGATCAAACGGGACATACTGTCGAGCATCAAATTATACATCCGGCTCAATCGCCCGATTTCATTGTTCCCTGCATACTCCATCCGTTGACTGAAATCGCCCAGCTCCACGCGGGACATTTTGCGCATCAGATTATTGAGAGGAAGCGTAATTTGATGAGATAGAAGATAGGAAACGGCAGCAATTAACAGCATAGTAATAATTCCGACGATTATCACAATATCCTGAACCTTTTTTTGCTTTAACAAAATAACATCCTTCGGGATAAGAATGACTGTATTCCAGCCGGTATACGCAGATTTTTCATAGGTGTACAAATACAGTTTGTTGTTCCACTGCAGCTCCCCTTCGGGAACGGTCCTCTTGAATACAGCAGTGTCAAAATCGGCGTGTGAAAGCCCGCTCATCTGGTCCCAATTTTCAAAAATAACCTGCCCCTCATCACTCACTAGCAATACATGCATGGCGTTGTTGCTTTCATTGGCTTCCTTATTGGCCAGCACCATTTTGAATGCATTTATATCGATGTCAATGCTAACGAATCCAATAATCGTTTGAGTGGGGATTTTTGTGATTTTATGGATAAAAGAAACGATTGCTTCAGACCGATCTCCGAACACACGTTCTCTAATGGATGGTTTCAATAAAAACGGCTTGCCACTCAATACATCTGTAAAATTCCGCAGCTCCTCGTTTGTAAAAACTTGGGACGGTCTCGGATGATTGACTACCTTCGTATAGTGATACCCATGTCCATCCAACGTATAAATCGAAATACTCTGCACATAAGATTTGGGGTATGAGAAATTAAATAAAACCGGGTTTAGCTTGTAGCCAATAGTTTCTTTCTCAATCGGGTTAGTAGCTTTGAAGAAATCAAATAAGTTGCTTTGAATAGCGGGGTCAATGGAAATGGATAAAGATAATTCTTCAATATTTTGCATATACAAATCTATCATCTCGGAAAACTGCTTGGCTATGATTTTGGATAAGGAGAACGTCTGATTTTTTACATCACTTGTATTTTTATAATAAAAAATAATGCAGGTTATACCGACAATAAACAAGGCTACGATGGAAAAGGAAATAAACATTTTGATCTTCAGCATGCGATCATTCCATCGTCTCATTG
Source organism: Paenibacillus sp. GCM10027630 (assembly GCF_042676305.1). Classification (NCBI taxonomy): domain Bacteria; kingdom Bacillati; phylum Bacillota; class Bacilli; order Caryophanales; family Paenibacillaceae; genus Paenibacillus; species Paenibacillus sp. GCM10027630. The sequence continues at coordinate 119,436 of NZ_JBHTGY010000002.1, forward strand.
GAACAGTCCCTCCAATTATATGCTTACCTTCAAGACGATTCCCGGTACTTACCCGGTGAACACCCTACTTGTCTATGAAACAGCCTACTGAAAAACGCCGGATCCTCATAGCCTACTTTGCCTGCTATCGTTATCACCTTCTCATCGGTCTCCAGCAGCAAATGTTTGGCTCTCTCAATACGTATCTGATGGATCATATTAACTACAGTCATTCCCAGTGCTTCTTTAAAAACCCTGTTTAATTGTCTGGGACTAATGGTAAACAACTCGCAAAGATCCGGAATTGACAGTTTTTTATCATAATAACGTTCCAAATAACCGCAAATCCGACGAACGAGTAATTGTTTTGAATTCCATCGTACAGGTTCTCTCCCACACTGCCCTTCTGCCTGCTGGTAAGCCCGTGATAACAAGATAAGCAGCTCCACCATCTGAAGCCGGATCAAAGATTCGAAACCGGAGTACCTGCTATCAAATTCGTTCATTATGGTTTCCAACAGTAATAGAGTGCGAGTCGCATCCTGACCATTCAGGTTCAATCGCCTATGAAAGCGTTCTCTTTTATCCAAAAAAGGATGTACATAAAAATAATCCATAGACTGGGAAATACCTAGCTCCAGCAGCCAATTGCCTTGTATCAAATCGGACAAAAACAAGCAATTGATAATCTCGATTTCTTTACCCGGCTGAATGCTGTAAGTATGAACTTCGCCCGGATTAATAATAAACACATCTCCTGCCCGGATTTCGTAATGATTGCCTGCAAACACATGCTGGGCTTCACCGCGGACAATATATACAAGCTCCACAAAATCGTGGCCATGCAACAAAGGAACATGCTCATGGTCATGGAAAAACCGCCGGATCCAGAAAGGAAAAGATTGCTCTTTAATAAATTGGCTGCTGTGCAACTGTCTCTCCATATAAAGTCCTCCTGTAGGTAACAATATTTCCAGAACTGGCGGCCGTACAGTATATAGTTTTTTTTGCTATTCTATGCAGGATACATCTATATATTACGGCAAGTGTCCAAATTCATCATGGTCGATTGTGACATTCTTATAGCGTATTTATACATTTTGAATATGACTAGTCATCGTTTTTCGCATGAAAGGACATGATTCATAAGCCACTTCCTACAGTCATTCGAAAGGAATACAATGAACCTTGCTTTGGGAACATTAGAATTTTTAGAATTGGATGGTGAAAGAGAGAATGAAAAGCAGAATGCCTCGTACTACTATGATGATCATTACCGCCTTACTGTTGTTGATGTTTGCATGGCAAGCCGTTGCAGCGTCCAAACCCGTGAATGTATATTACAATGATGTGCCGCTTGAGTTTGAAGATGCGCCACCTGTCATCGTAGATGGCACCACACTCGTGCCTTTCCGCGCTTTGTTCGAAGCGCTTGGCTTTCGGGTGAAATGGATCGATTCGGACGGTATCAAGCAAGCCATAGGAACAATGGACGGTCTTACTATCCAGCTTACCATAAATAGTAAAGCAGCCAAAGTCAACGACGTCGCCGTTCCGCTAGAGGTTCCGGCACAAATCCTGAACGGCAAGACGATGGTTCCTTTGCGGTTCGTATCCGAGAACAGCGGGTATGATGTATCGTTTGTAGATAAAGGAAGCGAGTATGTTATTAACGTATTGCACGGCGGACTTGCTCCCGCTAAGGAGGCATCTATGAGCGTCGAGCCTTGGGTGGTGAAAGGCGTAGTAGTGGACGGTCAAGGCAAACCTCTCCCGGGTGCACAGATCTTCGCGGACAATACGTTGGTATATAACAGCAACTTAATCGCCATTACTGAAGCGGATGGCAGCTACCGTATTCAATTGCCCAAGCTCGCAACGACTTGGCAAATGAGTGGCAATATTACGCGGAAGCAGAACAGCAATACATTCGAGATTGACCTGACTCCCGACAACGATAATCCCTTCGCCGGCAATACAGGAGCTATTCGCAACTTCCAATGGAATTCGACCGCGGCAAGACCCGAAGGATGTTTTTCATGCAGCGGTAAAGTGCTGTTCACGACTGAATTGATCCATCCGGATGATCCGACCCTTGTCCCTCCGGAACGGGAAGATGTCAAGCTGACACTTGTTCCTCAAGGTCCACTGCTCGATGGAAGTGCAGGTAAGACGATCTCCGCACACGGCGAAAACTCGCCTGATGGCTTCGGTCTACAGGATGTTCCTTTTACACGCTACAAGATCACAGCCCTTTACGAACCGAAGAATGATAAACCTCGCGCAATGCTAATTCGTATAAATGGCAAAGGCGAATATACCGATTCTTTAGTGACTGATTTCCAATCCTTGATGACTGGCATCTATCATATCGAGCTTGAAGTGAAGCTCGCCCCCAAAAAGCCATGAGCAGTAAAAAATAAGCAGGAGCCTTCATCGGGCTGACTGCTTTTTTTATTACAACTTTTTTTTACATTTAAAAACCCATGCAGGAGGAACATTCATCCAGGTGTAGCCGGTATCCATCCATGGAAAATACAGTTGAAACTCCCTTTTCAGCAGCAAGGTGTACTGAAAGGCAACAAAGGTTCCGTTTTCTGCTAAAGAGTCATGAATCGTTCGGAACAGCTGTTCTTTCAGTTCTTGTGAAAAGTTGGCAAAAGGCAGCCCCGAAACAATCAAATCAAACGGTTTCCCTGTTTCTTTCACGATTTCGCCGAGCTCTAATGCATCTTCAAGTACTTTCAATTGTGGAAATTGCTTCCCCAGATCTTCCCGAAACTTTTCGTTTTTTTCGAATAAATACAGTTGGCTTTGAGGACTTCTATTTTTCTCTATATATTGTGTTATCACACCAGTCCCTGGGCCAAGCTCTGCAATCTGGTTCATTTTATGCCAAGGCAATGTTACCGGAAGCATCTTGCGGATTAAAAAACCTGAGCTCGGAATAACACTGCCTACTTGACCTGAATTCATTAGAAACTGACCGAAGAAAGACGGCTTTTTCATTAAACACCTACTTTCTTTTCCAACAAATACATGCTAACCAGAAAGTACGCAAGACTAAGGATAGCTAAAGTCAATATCGAGGGAAAATTGGCAAAAGTAAGGACCCCAACCAGTAATCCGCAAAAAAAACTGAGGAAGGTTGCACCTAAGGAAAGTCTGCCGCAGCATTTTCCAATAAACATACTCAATGAACTTAAAAATACAACACTTGTTAAGACTAAAAGCAGCTTCAGTACTAATACTACCTTCGACCATTCGAACGTGATTAAGGGCTCAGCTCTAAGCAGCATCCCATCACTTAGCTTGTATTGCATCCATAAGCCTGCGATCATCACCACAGTAATCAACACTACCTCCAGGACAATCGAGATATATTTCGACATAAGCAAATAGGTTCTATGAACCGGCAGGGACAGTAAGTGATAGATCGAATGCTGCTTCCACTCTTCACGCCATGTTGAAAAACAATGCAGAAACGGGATAAGCAGCACAATGGAAAATAAGGTAATATTCATTACCATGACAAATCCATAAGCGTCACTAGGAAGTTGCAGTTGGTACGTTAAAATGGCAATTGCAGCATGTAAGAGTACAAAAGCACTCAAAGTCGCGATGATGGTATTTCTACGATTTCGCAGATCGGTTATTAGCAACCGCCTAAACGCGTGCATGGTCATATTCCTCCTTCAAGATTTCGATCAAGGACTTATTCCTCTCCTGTTTTAAAGTTTCAACATGACCTGTCAGCATTAGGTTTCCTTCGTGTATAAACAATACCTCATCGAGCATAACTTCAACTTCCGATATTTCATGTGTTGTAATGATAATGGTTTGCCCTTCTTCCATGAAATCTTCTACAATTGCTTGGGCAATCTGCTGTCTTGCGAACGGATCGATTCCGGTAAAAGGCTCATCCATAAGTAAATACTTGGCTTGCCGGCTCAAGGCCAGAAGCAATTTCATCTTGGCTCTTGTCCCTTTGGATGCTTGTTGAATCAATGAATCTTCCCTTAGCTTAAAAAAATCGAGCAAATGATGAGCCTTCTTATCATCCCAGTCCCAATACATATCCTTCATATACTGTATCGCATCACTTAATTTCATCCATGGATACCAGACATCTACATCAGGAAGATAGGTTAACATCCCTCTTGTTGACAGACTTGCTGTTTTCTCGTCAATGGTGATTAAACCTTGGTCCAAGCGCAACAGACCTGCAACGGCTTTGAGCATCGTCGATTTCCCAGCACCATTGGATCCAAGCAATCCAACAATCTGCCCTTCTCCCGCGGTAAACGAAATACCATCCAAAGCTTTTTTGTTGCCAAATGATTTTACGGCATTATCCACTCTAATCATTGCGAGGTCCCCCTTTCCATGTATCTTTTCATCGTATCTAATATCTCCGAATCTGATTTCCCGAATGAACGCAGCATATCAATGCTTTGGCTTACTGCAGCGTTCAGCGCTTCTTCTCGAAGGGTTTCAAGAATAATCTTATCCGTTGTTATGAAGCTGCCTTGACCTCTGGCTGTAATAATCAACTTCATATCTTCCATCTCTCGATATGCCCTCTGAACCGTATTCGGATTAACCCCCAGTGTTTTCGCAAGCTCACGTCTTGAGGGGATTTCTTGCCCCAGCTGATACGTGCCGTTGATGAGCTTTACTTTGATATCATCGATTATTTGAGTATAAATCGGTTCCTTCTGATTAAATTCCATAGTATCCTCCATACAGCAACTCTTCGTACCACTGTATTAATTAATTAATACAGTATCACAAACTAATAAATGAAGTCAACGAGAAAAAGCTTAAAAAAAAGAGACAACCATAGAGGCTGTCTCATCCGATTTATTTTTTAGCCGCTAACCAATCAGCTAATGTCGCAATTTCATCATCTTTTAATTTTCCTTTAAAAGCTGGCATTCCACCTCGGCCATTTGCTATGGTTGTAGCAATCTGATCCTTCGATAATTTTGCCCCTACTTTTTGGAGGTTCTTTTTCGAATCTCCCATACCATCCAAGGTATTTCCATGACAGGCGATACAATTTGCTTTGGCAATAGCCTCCGCATTTGCGTTGGTAGTTGCAGTACCGCCTCCTGGAGTTGTACCTGGAGTCGTTCCACCCGTATTGTTTCCAGCTTGTTGACCCGCATTATTATTGCTCTTGCCACATGCCGTCATTACACAGACGATCGCAATGACACATAGGATTAAGATGAATCGCTTCTTATATTGCATGATCTAGCTGCTGCCCCCTCATTCACCTTTTTTAGTAAAACAAGTATCGGTCTTATTATTTTCAGGTAGTAAATATTTATTCATGCAGCTCTATTTACTCCTTAAAGACCGATTCCCCTTCACTACTTACGGGAGAATGAAAATATGACAGGTTGACCGTATGGCATCACGTTGATTTCAACTGAATAATCGCCTATTTGCAGCGTCTTATTCTCAACTGTTTCTTTTTTGGCAATTTTATCGCATACCCGCACAAATTCCTGGTAAAAGGTATCCGCATTATAACCAAATATAAAATCAGTAAATTTGCGAATACTTTCCATATTCCGGGCTAGCACGCCATCCTCTACCTTTACCGTTACCCCATATGTACGAAATTGCGGCTCCAGCCACAATGAAACCTCGTTTGAAAATCTTGCAGCGTCGGTCGTACCGTTTAATGCAGTGTTTTTGGCATCACTGTCCTTAAACAGTCTTAAAGTCGTTTCCTCCAAATCATAGTTGGTGCCTCTGAGCTTGCCTGCATCTTCCATGATGTCATAGGTTTGAAGCATTTTTTGATCAGGAAAAATCAGCTTTTTATAGCTTCCGTCTTTTGTCGGAACAACTCTAACATTTTCATTTTTAAGTCCGGAAGTCGAGATCCGCATATTTTTATCCATCAATCGTTCCAGAATTCGCAATGCTTCGGCTCTGGTGACATATCGACCAACACCGAAGTAACCATTAGGATATCCTTCCATGATCCCTTTGGCATACACCTCGCTTACGAACTTTTGCTGTCTTGAGGTAGCGCTTTGAAAGTCTCCAAATTGGGAGGCCAGACTTACACTGTATTTCTCGTCCTCCAAATATTCCGTTTCCTTGACGGTATAATAAAGAATTTCTGCAACGTCCTCCCGCTTCAAATTCGCTTTATAATCGGGGAACTGGTTTTTACTTATCAGGTTCAAACCGCCAGCCAGATCGATGTATGGCTTTGCCCAATATCCAACTGTGCTCGGCTTGAATGAGAAATCCCGGAAATCCTGCTTCAACACACTTTGGTTAACAGGACTTACTTGCTGAAGAAAAGATGCCTTCCAATTGCGTTCTCCATTCGGATACAGCTGTGAGAAAGACAGCAATAAAATTTTGATGAATTGATCGGCTGTCACGGTTTCATCAGGACGAAAAGTACCATCCGGAAATCCATCCAGCAAGCCTTGCTCGACAAGCTGGTTGATGGTTTTCTCAGCCCAATGGGCTTTAACATCCATGAATTTTGTCGCTCCTGCGGCCTGTACCATTCCGACAGAGGTTGACATGATACAACAAATTGTAATGAGTGCTACAAGCTTTCTAAGCTGTTTCATCTAGCCATATCTCCGCTTCTCTATAAGAAATTTGGGCAATTAATGCGCCATTTCCTAGAATACCCTTTCCCATTCCGTTTGAGAACTGGCTCTATGCCTATATGAGAAGCCGAAGTAAACTATCAATTCTGGGACTAAAGCCATAGAATGAACCTTGAAGTATACTTGAGACGGCTTCCGGGCTTAAACAGGAATACGGATCAGCAGCAATGTTCCTATCGGGTCAGCACTCGCTGTCAATAACAAAGTCCCTCCCAACTGCTTAACCCGTTCATACATGCCAGTCAATCCGAACCCCATCTCGGTTGTGTCGTATGGACGTCCGTCATTCCATAGTGAGAAGCGCAGCTCTTCATCTTGAATATGGAGCCGAAGCTGGAAATAATGTCCGTTACCATGTCGAATCCCATTCGTTATTCCTTCCTGCAACGCATGATAAACAACTTTCATATAGAATGGATCCGTTACAGGAACGGGCAGGTCAATCATACAATTGACGGTAATGTCGGCTGTTTGTTCCGCCTCCTGAATGAAACGTCTTAGCTGACTCTCCAGATCCGCTTCCTCATCTGGTTGCTTCATAACGCGCACAGCTACTCGAATATCATCTAAGCTTTTGCGAATAAGCTGCTGTGACTGCTCCAAACGGTATAATCCCTTCTCATCATTCCGAATAATTAATTGTCTGGCTGCTTCAATCTGAACTAATGTAGCAGTTAAGGTATGTCCAACGATATCATGAATATCATGAACGATTCGATTGCGTTCCTCTATGACAGATTGCTCAGCATGGGTTCTGGCCGCCAGCAATTCCGCTTTTAATTGCGGCAGCTGGTGCTCCAGAGCTTCCTTGGTTCGTTCCAGCTCCGCTTGCTCTCTCATGCGGTGCTTCTGCTGCTCCGTTATTTTGCTGATAGATAGCAGCAGCTCTTCGTCCCGTACAGGCTTAATTAAGTAATTGACTGCCTGGAGTTCAACAGCACGTTTAGCATACTGGAAATCTGCGTAGCCCGTTAACAGGATACAATCAATAGCTGGCCAACGAGTACGTACCTGCTCAATAAGCTCAAGACCTGACATAACAGGCATACGTATATCTGTAATGAGGATATGAATATGATGTCGGTTGATTAGCTCCAAAGCCTGCTGCCCCGAATATGCTTGATACACATGAGTGACCTCGAAATTTTCCCACGGTATAGTTGTAGCCATGCTTTCAACAAGATGCTTGTGATCATCAACGATCAGTATCGAGAACATATGAATTCACTCCCTTTTCCAGCTCGGCTTTCTGCCAACGCAACACAACCTTCATACCGCCTGATGACGAAGCCTCGAGCGTTAGTCCTGATTCAGGGCCGAATTGATAACGAAGCCGCTGATGAACATTCCATATCCCGAAGCTCTCCCCTTCAGTACCAGGCTTGGATAACCGTGCATTTAGCTTGTTAAGCTCCCACTCCTGAATACCTACGCCATCGTCCTCAACCGTAATGGTATACCAATCGGGCTCATCTGTACCTATAATCACAATTTGCCCACCTTCTGGCTGTGACTCCAATCCGTGAACAATAGCATTTTCCACAATAGGTTGGATGAGCAATCTAGGGATCGTCGCATTATACATGGAGGGTGGAATCGAGATGTCATAACGGATTTTGTCCAATTGATAATTCATAATGTGAATATATGAGGTTACGAAGGCAATTTCTTCACTGATGGTAGTTTCCATGGAGCCGTTACGGGTTGTATATTTGTAATAGTCCGCTAAGCTGTACGCCATCGAAACGACATGCTGAGAACGGTTCATTTTGGCCATACTAATGATGTAAGCCAAGCTATTATAAAGAAAATGCGGATTGATTTGAGATTGCAACTGCTTCATCACAGCTTCCTTCGAGCGAATTTCTTCCAAGTATACCTTCTCAACCAAATGTTGAATTTGAGCAGCCATTTCATTGAATTGATTAATTAAGCGGTAAAATTCCTGGTTCTTATTTCGTTTAATTCGCGTGGAAAACTGTCCTTTCTTAATACGATAAACACTCTCTGTCAACAGTTTAATCGACACCTGCACTTGAACATACAGAAGGAATACAGCGGCAACTCCTACTGCGAGCAGAAGCCCCACCGTTACATAAAACAAATTCTGGCTTCCAGTAACCGGCGCTAATATGTCTTCTAGCGGAACATAATCTACCAATGTCCAGTTGATTTGAGGAGATGTGTAGAAATAGAGTAAATACTTCTTGTTCCCTAACATTATAATATCGTGATTTTTGATGGGGCTGTTCCCTGACAGATCATACGACGCAATAATGCGGTGTGCCATACCTTCTTCCGATGTGGAGTTTAGTACATATTGTCCAGGAGCTTTATATAAAAAAGGATCGTTATTCCCTTTCGTCTTGAAGCTGTCGAGCAAAGATATAATCGTTTCTTCCATCAAATCTACTTCCACGATGATCGAGGCTTTCCGTAAATCAGATACACCTGCATAAGGCTCAACAAAATATCGGGTAAGCACTCTTTGGGTTATACCGTTAATCATGGTAGACCTTAAAGTCCATGTGGTATTTACATGAGTGGTCAAATACGATTCATCGTACTTTATGGGTGAATGCGAGGAAATAGCACTTTTAGATGCAGGGAAGTACAGGCTGATGCGGCTCATCCAATCCGAGGACAAGCTAAAAAGCGCCAGCTTGCTTTCAATGTTGGCCACAAGGGCCGAATAAGCATATCGGTCAGCAGGAATCACATTTCCTGCAAGCTCGGCAAAGTCGGGGTCCTTCGTAATAATGTTCGTATAGTTGGAAACTTGATTCATTGCACCATCAATTTCATTAAGGAAATATACCAGCCTGTTCTGATTCGACAAGTTGATCTGGTCCTCAACAACCTTGATGGTCTGCTGATTGGAATACATATATAATAAAATTACAGGTATCATAAGCATCATAATTAGCAGAAACATCTTCGAAATAAGATTCATAGGTCCCCCGGTATAAGTGAACAATTGGATCAGGGGTTTATACCCAGAAATTTGCTCTAGTCCCCCTCTTTTTAGCTTAATGGAACAGAGCAGGAAATACAATCGGGATTTGCTTGAATATGAAGTATGAAAGGCCATGTTTCTCAACTGTTGTTGAAAAACATGGCCTCTTCGATGCTCTCGATCTAGTTGTACATTTATTTTGTTCCGTCTTTGACCTTACAACTTATTAAACACATCAGTTAATACAGGGACAATTTGCGATTTACGTGAAACTACACCTTTAAGCACGGCTTTGTTATCAGCCAGAGTAACATTGTAAGCTTGCTCCACCGCATTTGTTTTATTGCCTAATGCCAGGGCAACGGAATCGTTATTTAGAATATCAGTAACGACGAATACGAATAGATCCAAGCCTTTTGCAGCAATAATTCCATTAAGCGCCTCTTCCAATTCAGCTTGTTTATCAAGAATATCGTTAGGATCTACAGCATTTACTTGTGCGATTTCAACTTTGTACGAACCCATGCTGAACTCTTTTGCATCAAGAGAAATCAGCTCTGCAATTGTTTTGTCGCTAAGATCGGCTCCTGCTTTCAGCATCTCCAGCCCGTAGCTTTCCAGGTTGACGCCTGCGATTTCAGCTAATTCACGAGCTGCAGCCACATCTTCTTCCGTGCACGTAGGAGATTTTAAAAGCAATGTATCCGAAATGATAGCCGACAACAACAAGCCAGCTATTTCTTTACGGACAGCAATCCCATTTTCTTTATACATTTTATTCAAAATCGTTGTTGTGCAGCCAACTGGCTCAGCACGGTAATACAACGGATGACTTGTCTCAAAGTTAGCAATGCGGTGATGGTCAATAACTTCAACAACACGAACCTGGTCGATATCAGCTACGCTTTGTTGGCGTTCATTATGATCAACCAAAATAACAGCTTTCACTTCATTAGCTACAGATTCAACTAAACGTGGAGCAGCAACATTAAAATAGTCGAGCACAAACTGAGTTTCGCCGCTGATTGAACCCAAACGAACCGGCTCCACATTTTTACCTAATTGTGTTTTCAAATCAGCATACGCAAGAGCAGAGCATATTGAATCGGTGTCCGGATTCTTATGTCCGAAAATAAGTGTTTTTTCCATGAAAGTTACTCCTTAAGTCATTTTTTTGGCCGAGAAAATTATACCATATAAAGATAATCCCTTTCTAGATTATATCGCTTAATTCTCTTATTCCAATGCTTTTACACAGATTATTAGAAAATAATCTTAACCATGCACCTGATAGTCGATGAGGTTTCTGCTTTTACGGCTACTGCTCTTTAGCATAATTCCATAAAACTCAAAAAAAGATCCCTGTCTGTATGGCTCAAACAAGGATCTTTCGTATTCTTTTGACGACTATTCCGGAGCTTTAATATTCCGCACGACACTAACTTCTACGCGGCGGTTGTTGCCTCGGCCCTCAACGGTCGCGTTAGTGTCAACAGGACGGTATTCCCCATAGCCAGTGGAGCTAAAATAGGAGGGGTCCAGCGTCTTCCTGGCCAGAACAACCTTCATGAAATTCAATGCGCGCTTCGAACTCAAATCCCAGTTATCGCTAAACTCGCCCTTAGAAATAGGGATATTATCCGTGTAGCCCGCCACTTCGATTTGATACCCCGGGTATTGGCCCAGCATATCAGCGATAGCAATACCCAATTTCTGCGAATCTGCCTTAATAGCAGCCGAGCCTGAATCGAATAGCGCGTTATCACGAATTGTAATAACAAGTCTATCGTTAGTCAGCTTCGTTTCGAGCTCTGCCGCCAGCTTGTTATCGTTGATATAAGCGTCCAGCTTTTTCTTAAGCTCTTCGAGCTGCTGCTTTTCCTTCTCCAGCTGCTTCTGTTGCTTTTCTTTTTCCTCTTGCTTTTCTTTCGTGTTTTCCGATGTTTCATCTTGCTTGCTCTTATCAACATTCGGCGTTATATCTAAAGGAACAAGATTGGACGTTGCAAAGGGAGCGGAACCTCCGGTAAAGGCAGAATTAAGCGACTTCATAATAATATCGTATTTCTTGGCATCCACCTTGCTGGAAGCGAACAGGATGATAAAGAGCGCCAGCAGCAAAGTAAGCAAATCAGCATAGGGGATTAGCCAGGATTCGTCTACATGTTCTTCATGATGCTCTTTCTTGTGTTTCTTCATGACTACACACCCTCGTTCGCAGCTGTTTCAGAATCACGTTGAGAAGTTGGAATAAACACCATTAGCTTCTGGCGGACAGCAACGGCTGAAATACCTGACTGTATGGACAGAATACCTTCTACCATCATCATTTTGATTTCTACTTCTTTCTTCGATTTCTGCTTCAGTTTATTAGCAATAGGATGCCATAAAACATAACCGGTAAAAATCCCCAACAAAGTTGCAACAAAAGCCGCCGAAATCAAATGACCCAATGCTTCAATTTCGTTCAGGTTGCCTAATGCCGCTATAAGACCTACTACTGCGCCTAAAACACCTAGGGTCGGAGCATAAGTGCCCGCTTGTGTAAAAATCAAAGCTCCGTTACGATGGCGATCTTCCATAGTTGAAATATCTTCAAGCAAAACATCTCTTACAAAATCCTCATCATTACCATCGATAATGAGACGCAATCCATTTCGCAAAAACGCATTCTCAATCTCATCAACCTTGCTCTCCAGAGCAAGCAAACCTTCACGGCGAGTGATGCTCACCCATTCAACGAACATGTTGACCAAATCAAGCTTCGAAATCAGCTTTTGTTCTGTAAATGTCATCTTCAACAGCTTGGGAAACTTCTTCATCTCTTCTAACGAGAAGCCAATAAACAAAGAAGCCGCAGTTCCGCCAAAAATAATTAAGATCGCAGCAGGGTTTGCCAGAGCAACCAGACTCGCTCCTTTCAAAACCATACCAACACCTATCGAGATAATAGCAAGAATAATACCAATAATAGTAGATTTTTCCATGATAGATTCCTTCCGAATATGTAATAAATTCTAGTAGAGACAGTTGGGTTGTAGCCGGACTTACTGAACCTCCAATCCTATTATTAATCACATCCGTTCTACGAAAGTTGGATTATAGGGTTAGCATTTTATCATTTCGACACAGTTAGACATTTTCCTGCTTAACCCAATTAATTAATTGGGTAATTCAACCCAATATAAGTTTGTAACAGCTGGAAGGAGAAAAAAACAGAGATGAACCACGCATTTATTAGGTCTTTTATACCATGACTAAGTCCTTCGTCGCCATAATATCCCGTTATATTTTCATTTTAAAATAGTCCTTAAAGTACTTTTAATTTGAAATAGTTTCATTTCTCACAAAGATAACCAAGCGCCGATAGCTCCGCTATACGATCCTTTTTCCAAAAATACGGCTTCCGCTCCTCTAAGTTTGGTGTAACCCACAACGATATCCTGTAATAATTCATTGCTCACAAAAGATGATCCTATATACACAATACTGGAAACACCGCATTGACCCGCTGCAAGAACACTGGCTGTAGTGACGGTTTCTCCAACAAGTCCCATCACTGAAGCTAACAAATCCGCGATATCTCTAGTGCTTGAACCATCAGTTCGTACATTGCCAAAATTGCTAGCTGTCAAATCGCCTGGAATAGGCGGCACGGCCCCTTCGTAAATATGGCTGACCTTTAAATCCACATGCTCCCTGTTGCCTTTTTTGGCAGTCTGGATAATTTCATTGTAATCCCCTATCCCCGTTAATAAATAGGACAATCCTATCAAGGTCCCTCCCCCAACCCCGCTTCCGCCAAGTCGATAGTGCTTATTCGTGTCTGCATAATGAATCGACGTTCCTGTACCGCAATTTGTTAGAACGAAGGCTTCCGGTGCCCCCTCAACATCTTTCAATAAATACTGTACCCCTCTGCAAGTAGCATCGAACTCTACAATCGTGCTTACTTCATGCTGTGATAGACAGGATTGCAGAAGCGCTGCTTTGCCGCCGGTTATACAAATCTTAGCCTGGGGAGCATGCTGCTTGATCCATGAGGCTGCTTCCCGAATCTGAGGGGATGGAAAATGGATATACTCCATTACCTCTTCCGACTCCGCTGCCCTGTAAGCTATTTTGATTAGAGTACCGCCAGCATCAATACCCATTTTCATAATTGGTTCCAATGAACAGTCGCCTCTTTCCATCCTTCGATGTCGATTATTAATTGACTCTATCCTTCGTATTTATATATTCCACAGTAATCAATTTCTTCAGAATGTGTCCCCAGCAGAGAGGCTATTACCATACCGTGACATACTACAATGATTTGGGAATACTCTTTATACCTGCTCAGCACTTCTTTAGTTCGTAAGAGCAGATCTTCTCTTGTTTCCCACAGTCTTGTCTCTCCAACCGGATATTTCCCATCATGAAGCATAAAATCGTTCCAGAGAGCAGTTATTTCATCGACAGTTTGAGCTTGCCAGTTATCTGGAGTCCATTCATGCAAATCAAATTCAACCTGCAGCGGCAAACCTAACGTTCTGTTCATTACCGCGGCAGTCTGGAGAGATCGTGTGTACGGTGAAGAAAGAATGAGCTCACAGGTCTGTAATTCGCTGCCTTACTCAGCAGGCCTTCTGCCTGTTTAATTCCTCTTTCAGTTAAAGGGACAAAATCTCTTCTTTGGCTGCTGAGCTGCCTTCTATCTTTAAGGCTCCAATCAGGCTCACCATGTCTCACCAAATAGTACAGGGTCATGAATCATTCCTCCTATATCGTATAGCTGACATACCAGAAGCTGTTTCCTGCAAACACCTTAAGCTGCTTAGCCATCGGATTGAAGATGTCGTAGAGTTCTTCTTTGGAATAATAATTTTTTACGATTTCGTGCTTTGAGCCATCCACTAGCTCTCGAAGCTTGAAGGTATCCTCGCAATCTTCTTTATAAACCAGTTCTCCGCCTCTTCCGCTAACATACACATTATCTGCCATAAAAACGTTAGCACCGGGGCCAAGTCGTTTGTGCAAGCCTGTTAAAAAGTCGTCCAGCTTATTTTTCGGGATATGAGAAAACCAAAAGTTAGCAAGAGCTCCATTAAAAACACCGGGAATAGAATCAAGCTCATAAGCATTTCCAATCAAAAAGCTGGCTTTATTTTGAGGTATTTGTTTGGCTTCTGAAATTTGTAGCACTTCGGGTCTAATATCCGTACCCGTAATGTGCTTTACAGCCTCGGCGGCAATTTGAGTCCAGTAACCGGTACCACAAGCTATTTCAAGTACCGTCCTGTCAACAAGCGCATCCTTCATAGCCTTAGCTATCAGTAAAAGCTCATTTTGATAATCGGGTTCATCCCGGTGGTATATCCTTTCATATTCAGCCGCTCGCAAACCATAATAGGCTTGTAATTTCGCGTTGTCTTGATTTATAGTTTGGATTCTCTCGGATAGTAAAGTTGATTCCTTTTGTTTGGTATCCAGGAGACTGGAAAAAATAGCGCTTCCCTGTGATTTATAGTTGGCTAGCAAGCTATGAGTCGCCATGACAATCACCTGGGTCATAGAGAGTCCTGTTTCTGCTGCCATGTGCTCCAGATCACTCTTCACTTTATCCGGCAAATATACAGATAATCGTTTGGTCTTATCCTCGGTCATAAGCCATTGCCCCCTTAGATCATTTCAAATAAGTTAACATATATTATATGTTAATTCAACCTATTTTATATGCTAAGCTTTATTTTGTTTACATAATAATTATTATGTAATCTTTAGTGGGCTTGACCGAAAGATTTTCGCAAATTACTGATCCTAATACGGAAGTAATTGTTCCTTTATCACCTGAAAAGTCCAAATATCAGAGCGATAAGGGAACAGCCAGTTCCGTTATTGCCCTGTTTTTGTGCATAAATGCTCCAATCCGGCCAACATAGCGGAATTCCCACTTCCTCTATTGCCCCAGATTGGAGGCGGCAGATGGAATAGAGGAACTCTCTGTTCCGCACAAAATCCTCCAAGGCTCATCGCCGCAATCCCTATAAAAATCCCCTTGATCATGGGGTACATTAATGCTCTTAAGCTCTAATATAGCTCTAACCCAAGCAAGGTAGGCAGGTTACTCGCTCAATCTTCATTCGTGTCATAGCGGTAGCTTTTCTTGCAATAGTTAGAAAGGTGAACCTCCGGTTCAAACTAATACTTTCTAACTATTATAAAGAAATAAGGAGGGAAGGATGCCTAAAGCATCTTCCTCTCCTTACTTATGAAGCCAAATACTTAGTATGTTTATCCTTCCGCATGGGAATTTACCACTTCATACGGTAAACAGGCTTATTTTCCAATCCTCGAATGAGAGGTGTCCAGCTTTCAGTGTCAGGCAATACATCAATGGCATCCTCCACCATTTGCAGCTTGGCATCCAATGCGTCAATATGATGCAGAGCTACTGCTTCCGCTGTCTGAGGCTGGACCGGGCTCCCCCATTCTCCCAAGTTGTGATGAGATAATACCAAATGCTGCAATGCAAGCACACGCTCCGATTGTAGATCAATATCACATCGAATAGCCGCCTCCGTGATCCAACTGGACGCCATAGCGATATGTCCTAATAATTTGCCTTGAACGCTATACTCCGACACTATTCCCATCTGAGCAATCATTTCCTCCGGCTTAGCTATATCATGTAAGATTATACCAGCTTTAAGCAAATCCGCATTCAAAAAAGGCCGCTGCTTGCAAATAAAATCTCCAATTTCCAGCATCCGTACCATATGATAAGCCAAACCTGCGAAATAAGCATGGTGATGGGTTTTAGCCGCTGGATAATGCATTAGCTTTTCTTCCACTTTGGAAACACAATAAGCAACGATCTTTTTAATTTCCAAGTCACTTATGTCTTCAAGCACTTGTTTAATGGTATATACGAGATCTATAGGAAGAATTGGCGCAGACCGAATAAAATCGGTAAGCGTTATGCCATCATCATCATTTGCTTTACGGATTTTGGTTATTTTCACCTGCAGCTTTTCCCTGTATGTATGCGCAATTCCTTGAACCTTCACAAGTCCCATAGGGAAGAAAGTTTCCTTGTCAGTTGTAGTAACATCCCAATATTTAGCTGAAATCTGACCACTCGAATCGCATAAGACAATGTCAAAATAATCCTTCGCAGGAGTCCCGTTCGTTTGCTTAACCTCCAGCTCCTTCAATAAATAAAAGCCGACGAATTCATCCTGATGATTTAGACTTCTAATAATACTCATATGCTTTCCTCCGAAATTTTAAAAATTTATAATTAAGCCCATAATTTAAAATAGTAGAAAATGATAACATGCAGCAGTAAAAATAAAGGAATGCCTATTACAAAAGACTTATGCTTCGTTTTATGTCGAAATAACCTCATAGCCAGCCACGCGCCGGCAGCCCCGCCTATAGCAGCAAACATAAACAGCTGTTTTTCAGGAATGCGTCTTGCTTTGTGTCTTGCTCTCGATTTATCCAGTCCCATGCTAACAAAAGCTACTACATTAACCAAAATCAGATATACATAAATCAACTTCAATTTTACTCACCTTCCTTAACGTTCCCCTACTAGACTATAAATCAATATGTTCCTCTTGGGAAGTCATGCAACTGGTTTATCACAATTTCAATGGACTAAAAGTCAATCAGCTGCCCTTTCATAGACACAAGTTTAGCCGAAAGATTTAATCATTCTGGAATGCTGCGTGAATCAAAATTTATTTTAACGACAAATAAGATTACATAACAAATGTTATGTAATCTTATTTACGAGACCTTCATATTCATCGCCTTACTTCGTATACTTATGAATTAAATCCATCTTTAACTCCCATGCTTTTGTGCTGAAATCAACCAAATATTTAGCCGGATTCAACTTCCGCAAAAACTCCGGCCAGAACAGGCTCATCTGCTGTTGATGATACTCCCTTATTTGCTGCAAATCGGGCAAGCGGTAAACTTGCTGTCCATTTACGAAGATTGGACGTAGAAGCGGGACAGCCTCATATTGCTCAATGTATTTGTACAAGTAAGGATGAACCTTGTCATACAGCTTCAATCTCTCCCCCGTCATTACCTCTGGCTCACCGGTTAATGCCACATAATCAGCTTCCGCTTTGCCAGTTTCACGGCTGATCAGTCGGAAGACATCCTTTATCCCAGGTGTAGAAACCTTCTCTGGATTTCCGGAAATTTTAATGACAGGTATCATCTCCCCATCTTTTTCTCTCGCAACTAACTTGTATACCCCACCTAACGCTGGTTGATCCGCTGCCGTAATAAGCTGTGTTCCGACTCCCCAGCTATTAATTTGTGCCCCCTGCGACTTCAAGTTAAATATAATGTTCTCATCCAGATCGTTTGAAGCCACAATTTTGACATAGGATAACCCTGCATCATCAAGCATGGTACGTGCTGTCTTGGATAAATAAGCCAAGTCCCCGCTATCCAATCGAATGCCGCCCATACGTTTACCTTGCTGCTCCATTGTTTGGGCCACAAGAATGGCATGAGGGACTCCGCTTTTCAATGTATCATATGTATCAACAAGCAGCGTTACCTGATCAGGCAGCGCCGCGGCATAACGGTAGAAGGATTCTTCCTCGCTATCGTGATCCTGTACCCATGAGTGAGCATGTGTTCCTTTGGCTGGGATGCCGAACAGCATACCGGCTCGCATATTAGATGTCGCATCGAAGCCAGCTATGTAAGACGCACGTGCTCCCCAGACCGCAGCATCTGCCTCCTGAGCTCTCCTGGTGCCAAATTCCATCAATATATCATCAGGTGCAACTTGACGAATACGCGAAGCTTTGGTTGCTATGAGAGTTTGAAAATTCATGAAATTCAAAATCGCAGTTTCGAGCAGCTGTGCTTCGAATATTCGGCCCTCAACACGGATAAGCGGCTCGTTCGGAAACACAATTGTCCCCTCTTCAACAGCGTGCAAATGCCCGGTAAACCGAAACTCTCTCAGTACCTCAAGAAATCGTGGATCGTAATTCTCCTCTTGCTCCCTCAAATACTGAATACACTCATCATCGAACTGCAAGCTGTTCACATATTCTACAATCCTCTTCACACCAGCAAAAACAGCATATCCATTACCAAATGGCAGCTTGCGAAAAAACACCTCAAACACAGCTTGGCTATTATGTGTCCCGTGAATCCAGTGTGCATACATCATATTGATCTGATATTTATCCGTGTGCAAAGTTAAATTATTATAATTCATCGCTCATCAATCCTTTCAACTACAATACCATTGCTTCAAGCATTCCGAGAAATGCAGTACTCTATTCGTAATTAGAATGCCACAGAAACAAACACATCACAATCTGTCGATGTTGAATCCAAGCAAAAATCCCTCCAAACAGGATCGACTGAAGAACTGACCAGCCGTTCCTGTTACAGCAGGGATTGCAAATGTTACACTATACTATTGCCCACCGCTGCAATCGTTTCTTTACCTTCAATAATAGTACCTGCATTTAAAGACCCTAACTTTCGCCCATCGGGCTGATAAAACCGTTCATTTAAACTATTCTTAAAATAAAAAAAGCCTTTTCCAAAGTCCATTGAACTGTGGAAAAAGCAATCATTTTTAATTATATTAATATTTAATATTATTAATCAATATATTTATTAACTACATATGATATTAACTACATTAATTAATTTGCGTATTCTCATTCCGTTACAAATAACTTGAAAATCGAGCTGATTTTAGTGGATAGAGCATGACTGCCACCGCGATTTTGCACATCCTCCATCATAAGTGCCAAAAGAAGCTGAGGTTTTTTAACATTGTAAGCAACGAACCAGCCTACTTCCTTCCCATCCATGCCTTTATTTTGCTTCAACTCAGCTGTTCCAGTTTTACCCGCAAGTGTCAGTCCTTTTATTTGCGCTCCGCGGCCTGTTCCTTGTGGATGCTCTATAACTTGTATTAAGTCCTGCTGCAGGAGAGCTGCAACTGGTGGAGACATAACAGACTTCTTCCAAACATCCGCTTTCGTCGATATGCCAGGCGTATCCATCAGCAGCTTCGGAGCTATCAGGTCTCCCTGATTGATGAAGGGTGTGTAAGCCAATGCTACATGAAGAGGATTCATTTGAATTTCCCCTTGCCCGTAACCGGAATCGGCTAATTGAATATCATTTTTCATGCTTTTGTTAACCAAGGTGGAAGTGTCCAATGGGTAAGGAATAGGAAGCTTCTCTCCCAATCCGAACTTCCTCGCCTCCTGCATAAAGCTCTCTGTCCCCATGTCCAAAGCGGCTTGAGCAAAATAAATATTATCGGAGTAGAGAAGCGCCTTTTGCAAATCCACCTGAGTTGCCGCTTGCGAAACTCTTGTTACCTCATAATTTCCCCAAGATGCATCTTTCTTCCAATGAAGGCCTTGAATTTCACGTAGTTGTTCCGGATCCATTGTTTTGGTTTGCAGACCCATTGCAGCAGTGAGCGGCTTAAATGCAGAACCAGGCGAGAAGGTACGGGCAAACCGGTTCAATAACGGCTTAGCCGGGTTCTCGCTCCACTCCTTCCACTGACCAGCAGAGACCCCTGCAACAAATGCATTAGGATCATACGAAGGCGAGCTTACAAGCGCCAATACTTCCCCAGTAATAGGGTGAAGCGCAGCTCCCGCTCCTGCACTAGAGCTCAATTGCTGATATATCTCCAGTTGCAGCTCTGCATCTATAGTAAGTGTGATGTCCTCTCCGTTTTGCGCATCCCGTTTTACAACATTCACTTTCTCTTTGCCATTCGCGTCGGCTACATAGATTCGTCCCCCATCCTTACCCTTTAAACGCTCCTCCAGCACCTGTTCCAAGCCTGCCTTGCCGATGTCATCATCGATCTGATAGCCTTTATCTTTGTAGATCACCCATTCCTCTTGAGTTAGTTTCCCAATATAACCAATCAGATGAGCTGCCGCTTCTTGAAATGGATAAGAACGGACTTTTTTCGTTTGGAAGGAAACTCCAGGAATTGCAGTAGCTGCGGCTAGACGCTTATCTGACCGGGAAAGCAAAGCAATTGGAACGAAGTATTCCGGCTTCACCCAAGTTGCATTTCTTTTTTTATCTATATCCTCCATATTTATTTTCAAAAGATCCGCCAGTTGCTGGAGTGCTTGTGAAGGGGGATTCGGCAAACGATTGGGTATGATGCCAACCTCCGCCCTTTCCTCATTAATTGCCAAGCCTTTCCCATTACGGTCTGCAATTTCACCGCGAATCGCTTTGATTTGCTGTACTCTTACCTTGTCCCCTTCCTTCAGAGAAGGAAACAACAGCGAGGGGCTCCAGTCCAAATGCCAGACATTGCTCTCCATAATCATGATAGCAGGCTCGCCAAAAGCTACCGGCCCCGCAAACGTCTCCATCTGAACAGTGATTGGATGCTTCACCGGTTCTTTACCTGTTTCCTGTTTATTTTTACTTGCAGTATCCTGCGTTTGTGGCACGAGCTTAATGGTCAAATCTCTAGCAGAGACTCCTTCATAAATCGATTGATGCCTCTTTGTAAAAGCCTCTTGTGTTATAACCGTTTTAGCTTTGTCGCTAAGCATCGAGTACATAGCGTCATAATCACCTTTTTCCCAGACTGTTATGTATTGTCGCAGTACATCCTCCGAGGTTGGTCCTTTTTCCTTGCAGCCGGCAACTATGGCCATAGCAGTTATCAGCATTAGAATCGTAATCGCATGTTTTGTTATCTCGGTATGCCCCTTCCATTTTAGCTTCAGTTTATATTAGCCTAATTGGTTTTCCTATAACATGAAGAAACAGTCATATTTACATGATGAATCACTAACGGCCAACGCCAGATATCCCGTCACAATTGCATTAAAAAAGCTCTCCTCCCCCAACATATTTCGAGGACGAGAGCTTCATTATTCTTTTCACTATGCTTTTATAAAAGGAGATTTAATGCCCTCCCTAAGCTTTTCAAGCGATTTTGCAACTCTACTAGTCCGGGTTTCTTCCCTTTTCGCATCCGTTACCCATCGCACATATTCTTTACGGCTAGTGAATGACAACCCATCAAAAAACTCCTTAGCTTGAGGATTCTCATTCAATACATGCTGTAGATCGTCAGGAATTTCCAATGTACGTTCATGGGTTGGAATAACGGCAGTCCCCACGGCCCCTAAGGCTCTCCGTTCGCGCCTTGCGCCCGTACTTTTAACCAAATCTATAAGGCGAAACCTCATCGCCGACCAGGTTTCATCGATAGAAACTAAGGCCACCCCTTCATAACCTGCTTCGGAAATGACCTTCCAGCCTTCATCTCTGCTAAGATCTGTTTTTATCTTGGAGCTTTTCTTCGGATAAGTAATCCATAAGAGAGCATCGTATTTAACAGCATGTATGGCAAGAGGAGCGAATTCCTCCAGCTCAGCTGCACTTCGTACAAAGAGATGAACCAAATCATAAGTACCTTCCGGTTGAGTATCAAGCGAAGTATGTTCCGGTAAAGGTATTAATCGTTCTGTATAGCCTGCCGGCGCATTTAAAAGCAAAATCCGTTGTCCGCTTTGAATTCTTAGTTTTTTGAATAGTTCAGCTTCCATTAGCTTCAACTCCTTAATGCTCCTTGTCAGCTTTATCAGCTTAAAAACGCTTGCTGCTGGTTAATATTTCTATATAGGCTGATCCGGTTAATCTTACAATTCTGACTCTAGCTGAAGGTCGATTTCAAGGAATCGAGTGACTTCTTTCTCCCAACGATTCTTAACATAGTCGACATGAACCGGATGAATGTTATAAGCGGAATAGGCAGCACTGTCTGCAAATACCATTGAAAATCCAAAATCATAATCATTTTTCCCGCTTACTTGACGGAAAACCTCAAACTGTTGTACTTGAGGAATAGCTGCGAGAATAGCTTGGCTTTCCTGAAGAAATAACTTTGCTTCTCTTGTACCCACCTCATGCTTCAAATTGAAAATAACCATATGTTTAATTGCTTGTCCTGACATTTATCCAGCCTCCTATTCAAAAATAATACATTCAATACCCATTATTATAACACATCTTAACTTCCTGTTCCTTAGTCCTAATAACAATAGACGGCGCAATAAATGCAACCGTCTATTCAGAAGGAGAACTATGGGATGTGGAATTACTTGGAGAATCATCCACATCATATCATATGAAATTCTATCAAAATTGGAACGACATATTTCCCTTGCAAATGTCTAATTTTGGGACAGTCAAATCTTTTACTCGACCTGTTCATAAAATACAGAAGGTTTAACGAAAGGAGGCTGAAACCATGGGACTTGGAGTTGGAGGACTTGGTGGTGTAGGTAGCTGTGCTAGTTTGTTTACTTCTACTGGTGTGATTCTCGTACTTTTCATTTTGTTGGTCATTGTTTCTCGTGCATTTATCTAGTAGTGTCCAAAAGAATCTTGCTTGGACTCAAGATTATATTTTCTGCGTATTTGGTAACTATTAATTTTGGATATTAGACTCGCCACCCACACCTCATAATATCCTAAGAGCTATGCCCTCATTCCTTCGGGATTAAGGGCTTTTTTCGTTTAATCAGGTTATAGAATCAAGGAAAAAGCCGCTCAGCGGCTTCTAAGAAACACTTTACTGCCTTGTTATATTTTCAAGATCCTGCCAAGTGACGCTTCGGTATTTCTGTTTCTTGAGTACTGACAGCGTTCCGTTCAGTTCCAGTACCGCGAACTCGACATGCTCGAGTTCGAAAATTCCCTTCCCTCTCAAGCCTTGCCTTAATGCGTCCATTGAGTATTTGTACTTCTTCATTTCCCCTTGCAACAGTACACCGTCCTTAATAATCACGATCGGCTCACCGGAAATAGCGGCGTCGGCCTTCTTGCTGTACAATGATATTCTCATCAGCACATACCCGATTATACTGATGACGAACAAGCTCAAGATGAAACTCATCAAACTGATCTTAAGATTGAACGCCATATTACCGCCGATCGTCCCGATCATCATCGTAAGCACGAACAAGTGGTACGAGCTCTGCGCAATCAGGCGCACTCCGATCAATTTCGTGTACAACCATAGCCATAAATAGGCAGAGATCGTTCTTATTATAATCTCTAGGGATTCGTTCAAGTAGTGACCAGGCCCCTTTTGTTCTTCGTGTTGAGAGTTGAAGATTTACGAAAAATCCACGTTTTCCCACTATTATTGCTATGGAGATGTAGTTTTATCCATAAGCCAGGCGATTTTGTCATAATTATCGGCTACTACCTGTCGATAAATCCTTGGTCGGGATGGACTGCACCTACTCACGTTTATTTAGCTATTGTTTTGAGCTTTACTTCATAGAAACGGGATACAGGGAAGTTTAATGACATTAATTAATTTCCACTTCATTTATTTCTTCACCTAGAGCCCCAAAATTTACTTCCATTTGGCAGTTCTCTTCTTAATGATGAATCGTCTATCTATATATAAAGCTACCAACGCTGATATTAATCCGACCAAAAGAGCATTGCCGTAAGTTTCAATAGGAAACAGTTTACCTTCAAGCCTTAAATTGTTGGCACGGTATTCGAATCGTTTCACAGCGTGTTTTGCGGTTAACATGTCCTCTTGCTTTGCTAAATCTTCAAGCGGTGCTTCGAATACAAATCTTTCCGGCGAATCGCTATGTAAGAACTGTAGTTCCTTCGCAATGCCCTTTTTATTCCAGCTTTTCACATCCTCCATAGCCAGAAGTTTTGCCTCAGTTCCCGTAACGATCATTTTATCTAATTTCGGGGCATTCGACATTTGATATCTGGCGATCAAGTTAAGATGATGTTTTGTAACAATGGGTTGTTCCGACTTTGAAATGGAATAGACCTTTGTAGTACCGGTGTCAGCAAATGCATCAAATACTGAAGACAAGGCACTTTCCTCCATTCCGTTGTATAATAGCACACCTGTCTGTGTCTTAATCCACTGAAATGCATAATTCAATACATAAGTTGCAAAGTACCGATCCATGGAATATGGATCTACCGTTGGATTTTGAACGAAATGGTAAGAAGGGTAATTCATTTCTTTAGCTATTTTGGCTGCCATTGGCTCACCTAATTTTTGTGATATGACATAGAGCACCGCATCAATCCCTCCAGTTTGACCACCTGAGGATACGATGTTCCCCTCGGGCACAAACCGTTGATCCATTTTCCATTGAGTATCAGGAAAATTCTTTATTACCCTGTCGATCGCTTGCCAGTGTGTCGTTGCTGATTTCCCTTTCAATAGCCCGGTATCAGCAAGATTCACTGCTCCACCGCAAATGCTTACTAATGTGGTTTTGGAATGTTGTAATATCCATTCACGAACGGGTCGATATCCTATTTCATCAACGATAGGAATGTAGGGGATCACGATAATATCAGGACTTTTGCCTAATAATGTATCCATTTCTTTAAAAGAATAGTGCGGTACCACTTCCAGTCCGCCTGATAATGACTTCAGATTGTTGTCTGGTGCAACGGCGTATACATTATAGGCATCTGCCATAGAGAACAAATCATACGGAATCAGAAAATCAAACACCTCAGTTGTTGTCGTTGAATCCCCTAATATGACAGCTACTGTAGGTTTATTGGGATCATATTCGGGATTTTTTACTCCTTGCAAAGAAGTAGCTGGCTTATCGTAAACTGAACCGTAAAAATCTTTATATGAACGAGAATATCCGAATACTCCGACTCCCCCCACAAATACAATAACTATCAAAAAATAAACAACAAAACGTAATATGAACCTTTTCATTTGATTTTTCTCCTCCTATAGTTATTCAGATCTGGTAATCGGCCTCAATTTGTCATCCCAGCGCTCATTATACAATAGTACGAAACATTGGAACCCGCAAAATTTGATTGAATTCACGCATATAATTGCGGCCCCCGCGCAAAAAAAAGATTCATTTTTATCTCTCAATTTATTTATTAAAAAAAGGTCGGCTTTCAACCGACCTTTAACAAAAATCTAATATATTATTCTTCGGTTGGAAGAATTCCCAACTGTTTTGCTTATTTAATTGCTTCTACCCTATCGGGATGTCCAGTGGTAGGCTCAATATACTTGATTATTCGAGTATATGATACGTTACATCACATCCACTGAAGATTCCCTCTCATGAACGTGCTAATGATTGATGACGACTTCTCCTCCTTTTTCGAATGAATCGTTTATCAAGAAAGAAAGTAGTCAACAATGCAGCTAAACTAAGCAAAATCGGAATACCAAAAGCTTCATAGGAAAACGGTTTGCCTTTGAAGTTTAGATGGGTTGCACGGTATTCCAATCGCTTGGCACCATATTTGGCAGTTAGGACGTCCTCTTGCTTGGCTAAATCTTCAAGCGGAGCATCAAAGATAAATCTGTCAGCAGAGCCGCTGTGAATGAACTCAGGCACCACGTTATTCCCCTTTTTGTTCCACTGTTGGACATCTTCCGCAGTTAAGGACTCCGCTTCCACACCTGGAACGAACATACGGTCCAGCTTCGGTGCATTCGACATTTGATATCGAGTGACAAGGTTAAGATGATACTTCGTAACGATAGGTTGCTTAGTGTCTGAGATGGTGTATACCTTTGTTGTTCCGGAAGCGGCATAGGTATCAAAAATCGTGGTAAGTGCTCCGTCATCCATCCCGTTATACAACAATACCCCTGCGCTTTTTTTGTTCCATTGGAATGCTTGATTAAACGTAAATATCAATTCGGTTCGATCCACATAATAAGGGTCTACCTTCGGATTCTTTACAAAATGATAGGAAGGGTACTTCATCTCTTTCGCTATTTTCTCCGCCATAGGTTCGCCTATTTGCTGTGAGATCACATAGAGGACGGCATCGATTCCTGAAGTGAGAGCTGCTGAAGTGACGGTGTTCCCGTCTGCGACATAACGCACATCCCTTCTCCATTTTGTTTCAGGATATTTATCGATTTCATGATAATCAAAACTTTTCCAATCGGTAGTCGCTTCTTTCCCTTTTAATAAACCTGTATCGGCCAGATTCAACCCTCCAGCGCAAATGCTTAACAACTTCGTATCCGAATGTTTTTGTATCCATTCCCGGACAGGTTTATACTTTGCTTCGTCAACCATAGGCATGGCCGGGATCACAATAAGGTCGGGACTTTTTCCTAAAAATCGATCCAGTTCATCAAAAGAATAGTGTGGCATCAGATCCAAACCACCAGAGAGTGTTTTCACGTTTTTGTCCGGGGCAACTGCATATACGTTATAAGACTCAGTCATAGCGAACATTTCATACGGAACCATAAAATCGAACACTTCTGTCGTCGGATTGGATAAAAGGACAGCTACTGTTGGTTTTTTTGGATTATGTTCAGGGACACTCACGTCTTGTAAGGCAGGCATCGGTGATTGCCGAGTGGGAATCCAATATGCATGATTTGAGCGGATATACCCAAACGCACCAACCCCACCGAAAAAAATAACGAACGTCATTACATAAACAACGACGCGTAATAATAACTTCATACTTGATTCTCCTCTAACCCTTAATTTTTTCTCACTTTGTTGCCGCAGCGGTGATTTCAACATCTTCGCCATCACTCAAAATGGCTACCCCGAGCGGACACTCATTAATAGCTCCCAAAGAAGAACTATAAAGTTTAATCAGGTGATGATTGGTATAATCGAACCAAGGCGATTCATTGTTTTAGCACCTTACTTCCTGGCGTTATCTTGTCTTTAGTTACCCTAATTTTAAGGAACTTGAACAACAAAAGGTACGGTAAATACCTTTCCATCTCTTTGAAATTGCCCCCAAATCTTATATGTGCCTTTTCTTGGGAAGCTAGTTATGAACTTAGCTTGAGGTCCTGTTGCCTTCTCTTCAACCGGGTGGACATGAAGATAGCTTTCGGTATCTTCGCTTAGAATGACGACATGACCTACAGCCCCCAAATACTGTTCCAAATCTGTGATGGGTTCTTTCGTTTTTGCATCGTTAAGTTTGAAGTTCAGTTCGAAGTCCTTGCCGGCTTCCGGGTGATCATTCTCTAAAGTAATTTCAACGCCATCCACATTTTTAGAGTGTCCTTTATCGTTAGCGAGCGGAACGGATGCTGTAGTCCCCCCCTCTACATTTATCCACTTTGTTTGTGTTGTTTTGCTTCCCCCAGTTGGAACATAATCGGCAATCAATTTATATTCACCACCGAATGGGAATGTATTCGTGATAATAAATTCACCCTTACCTTTGTATTCAGGGTGAATATGGTTGAAATAAGATAAATCCTTGCTCACCACGATCAGGTGTAGTAATTTCTCGTGCTCGATGTCAAGCTTATCAACCGGTTTACCGGTTTCATCTTGTAAATGGATTCGGATGGCAGTCTCTTTCCCTGCTTGAGTATTCTCTGTTGACCACACCGCTTTTGTAGCCACCTTGTTCGTATTTTTGCTGTCACTTCCATGAGAATCGGAGCCACCGTGTCCATGTGCGGCCTCTTTTTTCTGTTCTGTCGGTTCTTGGCTAACTGTTGGAATAACTGTTGGAATAACCGTCGGAACACTCGCCTGTTTACCGAAACCGTAACCTGCAAAGAAAGTCATTACGATAAGCAACAAAATTAATATAAACTGCCTTTGACTCATTCGACCGTCTCTCTCCTCATCTTTTCTGTCTACATTCTGTAATCTAAGGGCATTGAGCACAACCGAAACCGAGCTCAAGGCCATCGCTGCTCCAGCCAGCCACGGTTCCAGATAACCCATTGCTGCAATCGGAATTCCGACCACATTGTATGCCAGTGCCCAGAATAGATTTTGTTTTATGTTTATCATCGTTTTCTTGCTCATCGAGATGGCATCGGGAATGCTGTTTAAGTCACCGCGCATTAAAGTTACATCCGCGGCCTCCATGGCCACGTCCGTCCCCGTACCGATCGCCATGCCGATATCCGCTGTTGCTAACGCGGGGGCATCGTTTATTCCGTCCCCGACCATAGCCACCTTTCTCCCGGATTCTTGAAGCTTTTTAACTTCATTCGCTTTGCCATCCGGAAGCACCTCCGCCAATACGTGATCGATCCCCACCTGGCTTGCTATAGCCTTGGCGGTACGTTCATTGTCACCGGTGATCATGATGACTTCAAGGTCTAGCTCTTTCATACGGGTAATCGCTTGTATGGAGGTTTCCTTGATCGTATCTGCAGCAGTCACCATGCCCGCATAACGACCGTCGACGGCGATCAGCATGGCGGTTTTGCCTTCGGATTCTAGCTTGCCCATTTCTTCAAACGCCTTTTCCGCGTTCACTCTGTACCGGGCCATCAATTTCTTTGTTCCAACCAAGATGCCTTTGCCTTCAACCACGGCCATGATCCCATATCCGGGAATCGCTTCGAATGACTCAGTCGACGGCAAGGCAATGCCTTTATCACGGATGCCTGCCACAATGGCTTCTGCCAGAGGATGTTCGGAGTTCTTCTCAGCTGCGCCAACCCAAGATAAAACTTGTGCCTCCTCAAATTCTTTTTCGATCCGCACATCTGTCAATTCCGGTTTACCCTTAGTGACCGTACCTGTTTTATCTAATACGACCGTTGTAACTCGATGGGTATTTTCCAGGTGCTCTCCACCTTTGAACAGAATACCGAGTTCCGCTGCGCGCCCGGATCCAGCCATGATTGACGTTGGGGTCGCAAGTCCCAGCGCACAAGGACAAGCAATGACGAGTACGGCGATCGCTTTCTCGAGAGCCGCAGCCACATCACCCGGCACAACGGCAAAGTACCAGATTAAGAAGGTGATAACTGCAATACCGATTACGATGGGTACGAAGATGCCCGATATGATATCTGCCACACGCTGAATTGGAGCCTTGGATCCCTGTGCTTCTTCCACAACTTTGATGATTTGGGAAAGTGCTGTTTCTTTCCCTACCTTAGTCGCCTGTACCTTGAGGACACCGTTTTTGTTAAGTGTCGCCCCTATAACTGATTCCCCGGCATGCTTCTCAACCGGAATGCTCTCCCCGGTTAACATGGATTCATCAACCGCCGATATGCCTTCTAAAACAACTCCATCAACCGGCACCTTCTCGCCTGGTTTAACCAAGAAAATGTCGCCAACCACGACTTCTTCTACTGGCACATTCATTTCCCCGCCGCCCCGAATAACGGTTGCTGTTTTGGCCTGAAGCCCCATCAACGACTTGATGGCTTCAGAGGAACGGCCTTTTGCTAAAGCTTCAAAAAGTTTTCCGAGCAGGATTAACGTAATCAACACGGCGCTGGTTTCATAGTACAGTGCCGACGAAATATCCCATATCGTTACGTATAGGCTGTAAAAATACGCTGCAGACGTTCCAAGAGCTACGAGCACATCCATATTCGCACCGCCATTGCGCAATGCCTTGAACGCCCCGATATAGAACCTGCCGCCTATAATAATCTGGACCGGTGTTGCTAAGGCAAACTGGAACCAAGGCTCCATAAAAATATCCGGTGACCAAATCCACGAAGTGAACGAGAAGTGACCGACCATGGCCCACAAAAGAGGAAAAGTCAAAACGGCCGATATGATCAACATCCATTGCTGACGACGAATTTCTTTTTGCCGGTGATCTCCATCGCCCTTTGCTTCCGTTTTAGGTTTAGCTTTGTATCCCAACTGTTCAACTTTCTTGATCATATCCTCGGTGCTGACCATGGAAGGGAGATATTCCACATGGGCGGTTTCAAGCGCGAGATTGACTGTCGCTTTAACCCCCTCTATCTTGTTCAACCCTTTTTCAATACGTGTTGCGCAAGCTGCACAAGTCATTCCCATAATGTCGAATTCTACGGCTTGCTTGACCATTCCATATCCCGAATCCTTAATTTTTTGCTCTATACGGGACATATCAACCTTCACAGGATCAAATTGAACTACTGCTTGCTCGAGTGCAAAGTTTACATTCGCTTGGGAAATGCCCTCCAACTTATTTAATCCTTTTTCTATTCGGTTAGCGCATGCTGCGCAAGTCATCCCCGTGACTTGAAACGTGGCTTGCTGGTTAGAATTGTCTGCTTGGGACTGGCTCATTCGAATCACCTTTTCGAGAGGACCTTATGGGTCCATTTTTTGTTATTTAAACTTCGTAACCCTGATCCTCGATCGTTTCTTTGATCGAATCCAGAGTGACTATATTTTCATCGTAATCTACCATTACCGTATTGGTTTGCAGATCGACCTTGGCGTTGGCGCCCAATTTTTTAACTGCACCTTCAATTGAGTTCACGCAATGGTTACAGCTCATTCCTTGAACGTTTAACAATATGTTTCGCATGGTTTATGCCCCCTGATAGATTTTGTATTATTTCATTAGTTTGTTCATCGTAATAAGCAATTCATCAATGACTTCCTGATCACCGGATTGAATGCGTTCTATCAAACAGCTTTTCACATGTCCTTCTAGTAAAATACGACCGACACTGTTTAATGCGGACTGCACTGCTGCGATTTGATTCAAAACGTCATCGCAATACGTGTTTTTACCAATTAAATTCTTAAAACCTCTTACTTGTCCTTCAATCCGGTTTAACCGGGCATTTAAGTTGCCTTTAATTTCGGAATGATGGCTTCGTCTTTCTTCATTTACAGAGCAACAATGAGCTTCGGTGTCGGTGACAGTAATTGGATTCATCTGCAATGTCAACATTTTTGCCTCCTTACTTTTTCAGATAAAGAATCATATGATAAATGGCTCTCGGGGCTATGCCACGATTTACTTCAGGACGTCCAGTGTTACCCGGTCCACAAATTTACTGAACTTCTCTTTTCCTTCAGCATGTTCTTTATAATAACGAATAATGTTGGTAACAGACTGCACTAACTGCTCTTGTGCGATCCCTGACAAAAGAAGCTTTCCCACCGATGCCTTAAGGCTTTTCGGTTCACCTCCAACGTAGACATCAAAGGTATCCTTCACTTTTATAACTGCAATATCTTTTAGCAACGGTTCACTTGTACCGAGTGCACACCCCGCAAAGCCTACTTTTACAGGAGTTGGCGTATTGATGTCACTTCCCACGAACCAAGGAAACAATTTTAGCCCATACACTTTGCACTGAGGAATTGCGCCTTCCACTTGTATGATCTAAAGGGGTCTTACCGTTGAGTTGAAGATTCCCTTGCATTCGAACTGCGTTATAACCGAGAGTTTTGATCATTTGCTCGATCTGTAAGACACTGACTTCAGCAGGGTTATATGTAACCGATGCCTGCTTGAGAAGAAAATTCACATTGGCGTCAGAAACACCGGCAAGTTTGTATAATTCTTTCTGAATTCGATTGGCACAGCGGAAGCAAGTCATCCCTGTTACTTTTATGGTTGCTTGTTCAAGTTTTTTCTCTTCTGATATTTTCATTCATCTCACCCCCGAATACCCCATTGGGGTATGTTTAATAATACCAAATACGAACATCTTATGGACCACTCGCTTGTTTTGGCAACATCATAGACTTATCCTAATACTTCTTGTTATCCATTCATTTATAATTGCCGTATCTTTTCAGTGATGTTCCGCTTGAATCGTTTCCATCAGTTTGATCTGTTTGATTCGCAAAACGAGCGCACATTCGTGGTCTTCGCCCGTGTTTGTGGGACATAATATGACCCAGCTTTCCTGGTTCGGTTATAACCCGATTCCAAAGCGGGTATGAATTCATCATAAACCGGGAAGAGACAGGTCAACGCGCAAACGATGCACACATCCCCGCAAAAAATTGCGGACTCCACGCAAATGATGACACTTCTTTATGTCCAGTGATCGTTGGCTGATCATGAGCGCCTTGTTGTTGGAATGAAACGTTTATCTATATAACGTGCAATCAGGAGTGATATAAAAGCTAGTATTAACGGAGTGATGAAAGCTTCAAAGGGAAATAGTTTACCTTCAAGTTTTAACTTGTCAGCGCGATATTCAAGTCGCTTAGCGGCCCATTTAGCGGTTAATAGGTCCTCTTGCATTGCTAAATCTTCAAGCGTGGCATCAAAAACAAATCTGTTCTTCGTCAAGTGTATGAATTCGGGCTGTACTACTTGATCCTTTTCATACCATCTATTCAGATCCTTCGTAGACAAGCTTATTTCCTTCGTGCCTGTAACGAATAATCGATCTATATTGGGGACCGTAGAGAAATGGTACCTTGTTATAAGGTTCAGGTTATGTTTTGTCACGATTGGCCCCTCCGAGGCTGAAATGGCAAATACTTTTGTCGTTCCTAAGGGTGAATATGTATCAAAAATCGATGCCAGTGCTCCTTCCCCCAAACCGTCATAAAGCAGCACACCTGCCTTTTGCTTATTAAACTGAAACGCTAGATTCAAATAATATATAGCCTCCGTCCGATCGATATAATAGGGCTCCACCTTAGGATTTTTAACAAAATGATAAGAGGGGTAATTCATTTCTTTTGCTATTTTCTCTGCCACGGATTCGCCTAATTGTTGCGAAATGACATAGAGGACAGCATCGATTCCTGATGTGAGACCAGCCGAGGTTGTAATGTTTCCTTCCTGAACATACCGTTGATCTCTTATCCAGTTCGTATCAGGAAAATTTTTTTTCGCCTGGTCAACGATTCGCCAGTGTATCGTTGCTGTTTTCCCTTTTAATAACCCGGTGTCAGCAAGATTCATTGCTCCAGAACAAATGCTTAGTATGTAGGCTTTAGCATGCTTTTGTATCCATTCTCGGACTGGGCTATAGTTTTCTTCGTTGTCCATGGGCATGTAAGGGATCACGATAAGGTCTGGACTTTTTCCTAGTAAATTATCCATCTCTTCAAAAGAAAAGTGCGGGACTAAATCTAGACCGCCGGTTAAAGATGTTATATTGTTGTCCGGGGCAACAGCGAACACATTATAGGCATTGGTCATAGCAAACATTTCATAAGGTACCATAAAATCAAATATCTCAGTGATTGGACTGCCTAATACGACCGCCACAGTAGGTTTATCCGGATCAAACTCAGGTTTTTTTACTCCTTGTAAAAAAGGTGCTGGTATTTCACGTTCGGAAAGCCAGTCAGTACGAGAACTTAATGCTCCATATGCACCAATTCCCCCTACAAACAAAATGAAGATAGAAAAGTAAACTACATAACGAAGTAAAACATTGTTCATTTGCGCAACCTCCAATCAATATTTCTTCTTCATACATTTTCTCTGCCAAATCACTCTTATCGCTCATTTAAACTTCATTACTAGTAGATATCCCATGAGAATAATCATAGCAAGTAGCACTATCATAAAAGAGGGCATGAAGCTCCATGCTATGAAAAACCAAGCAAATAATAGTGAAACCGGACTTATTGCTCTAAGTAAGATATAAAAAAATGCGCCAAAGCTTGAACGATTGAACGGTGTCGCTTCAATAAGGAGCAACATCGGATTACATATCGTCCCAAAAATTAATGGAATCGAAACATATATAGGAAATTCAGTTTGTAGAGCAAATTCCAAGAGAAATACAAAAGCTGCGGCGAAAGCTTGAGTAAAAAAATCCAGGTGAGCTGATCTTAGTTTGCGAGGATTCGTAAATATTTTTGTCCATTGCGGGGATCTTTGATAATGCACTGCCGCGAGAGGAAGCGATAAGATCAAGCCCAGCATAAATGAGAATAATCCCCATTGTAAAAATTGAATATTCATAATTGTTCTCCTTTTCGAGCGAATTGACACAGCTACGATGTCTTCTTAATAACATCATACCGTGGGGCAGTATCATGTATCGCGCAAACCATGAGGGAGGGAACGCAAATGATGAGGGATGACAGCGCAAAAGTTTGCGGTCCGCACGCAAAAGGCGAGCCGTGCCTGTTACGCAAGTCAAGTGTGGAGCCTGACTTCCCGCAAATCAACATAAAAATCCCCTTCGATCGGCAGTATCTGCAAGACGTATCATCGAAGAGGATCATTTTTACTCTATCACTACGCGCCAACGTTTTTTCTCTTCCAATGGAAACGTCGGTCCACAGCATACGCCAGCAAAGTAGCGATGGCAAGTGTCAGCGCACCATAGGCCCAGTTTCACCAAAGTAACGTCCTGACATCGCTCTAAACAAAAAAATGACGCCACAAACGGCGCCATTCCTACCACACCTTAATATAAGTCCTCAGCCGGTAAAATCCCCAGACTCTTGGCCTTCTTAATAACCTCGACACGCGAGCTTGCCTGTAGCTTCTGGAAGAGTTCCGTCAGGCTGTACTCAAGAGAACGTTGGCTGATCATCAGAGTTTGAGAGATCTCCTTGTTGCTCTTCCCCTTGGCGAGCTCCCGCAGCAGCTTATCCTCCTCTTGCGTAATTGTCGTTTCCTCCCGTCCCTTCTCTCCCTGGACGACAATCTCCTGCCGCCTGAGTTGCTTCAGTAAATACATCGGAACGATCGCTTCCTTCCTAGCGGCGCAGCGGATCGCTTGAATGAGTTGCTCACGTGTGGAGGTTTTGGCAATGAATCCAGACACGCCCGACTCCATCAGCAAGTTAAAATGCGGAGCGATCTCGAACCCGGAATAGATGATGATCACCGCATCGGGAACGTAATTAAGAATTTTTCTTGTGAGATCAGCACCATTAATATTCGGCATATAGAGGTCAAGAAGCATGACATCAAACTTCTTAAGACGCACAAGATCAGGAACGCAATACACATCCGTTTCAATTGTAACCTTTATGCCCGGCTCGGATTCTATCAGCATCTTCGTCCCTTCCACTACTGAACGATGATCATCTACCAATAATATTTCCATATCTCTCACCTATAAATTAATTTTTGGGAAATAAACCATTACCTGAACACCCTGCTTCGGTTCTGACTTAAACTCAATCTTCCCCTCCAGACTGAGCACCCGCTTCTCCATTCCGGCTAGTCCCATGTGCTGGAAGGAACCATCGAACGCAGATATGCCCATACCCACGCCATCATCGGAATAAGTAAAATATATCTGGTCGGCACTTTCGGTCAGCGACATCGTGACCAACTCCGCTTTGGAGTGCTTGGACGCATTGTTAAGAAGCTCTTGAATAATACGATACATGCCCAGTATTTGTTCTTCACTCAGGCCGTCCAACTGCTGTCCAGCATGGAATTCAATCTCATAATTGGCAAACATCCTAGTATATTCGAACAGACTTTTGAGTGATTCGACCAGTCCCATCTTCAAAAGAAAGGGCGGGCGAAGCTCATTGCAGGTAATGCGGATCTGATGGATCGCATCGAGCAGCCCTTCTTCAATTTGCATCAGTTCCCCCTGCGCCTCTGTACTGAACACACCGTCAGAGCGCAGAGACTCCAGCCTGCGGTACCAGATAATCAGATCCTGCAGTACGGAATCGTGCAAATCGCTCGATAGGGCGAACCGCTCCTTCTCAGACAGCTTGAACAAGAGTCTCAGCATCCACTTCGGTGTCTGGCTGGTCATAACCAGTTCCTCCAGCCGCTTCATGAGATCTTCAATCAGGCGAAGATTATCATAAAGCAGAGTCACATAATGAACGGCGGTTTCTAGCCACTGCTCCTCAATCGGAAGGAACGCATGTTTCGCAACGATCCGCAAGTAGACGGGATGCTTCTTCTCTCCTATCGGAATCCAGGTATCCTTCGTGCTCATCGATACAGATTCCTCTCCTCTCGGCACCTCCTCAATCGAAGCGTCCCTAACCTGTAGAACGGCACTGACCTCCTGGAGGAGGCGATGCTCGAGCTCTGACACCTTCATGACATTCGCCAGATCATTCGATAGACGGTTCAGGCTTTGCTGCAGAAATTTATACCGCTCCTCACTCTTGATAAGCTCCCTTTCGTCGAGCTTTCGTTCGGTGATATCCTTTACGATCCCATGAATTCCGTTCAAGCTGCCAGATAGGAAGATCGGTACAAATGTAATACTGGCGATCCGCTCCCCATGATTGCTGATGAGACGGCATTCGATATCTCGCGGCTTGCCTTGCTGAAGCACCTCGAGGAGGATCGCAAATACCTGCGGATGATCCTCATCGTAGATCGTTCCCAGAAAGCAGCGCCCCGTCAGTTGGGACAGCTGAACGCCAGTAATATTTTCGAACGACCGGTTCGCATTCACAAAGTAAAAGCCGTTTAGTTCAATGGAGAAAACACCATCCAAATTGTTCTCGAACAAAGACTTATACCGCTGCTCGCTCTCCTCCAGAGCCAACTCCGAACGCATCTTCTCCGTAATATCTAAGATCATTCCGTCCAGACGTTCGATATCCCCCATATGATTTTTCCATGGATGGACGATCAGTTCGCCCCACCTGGTTTCTCCCTCCACATGGATATAACGAATCGGCTGGCGGATTGAAATGCCTTCATCCAGCTTACTTTTAATCTCCCCCATAAGGAGAGCATTATCATCGGGGTGGATATGGTCGTGTAACCGGATCGGGTTGTTCATGATTTCTTTCCGGGGAATGCCGGAAATTCTCTCGATACTGTCGGAGCAAAATGAGTATCGGCTAAAATCCTTATCCGTTGACCACACTGCCGCATTAACACTATCCAGAATGTTCTCCAAGAGCTGCTCCGCCTCTTTACGCTCGGAGACTTCTCTTGCTACAGCCACCACGTACTTTACCTCTCCATTATTGTCCAATACCGTCCTAACACTTGCCTCGATATGAATCAAATAGCCTTCCTTGTGGATTAACCGATACTCGAGTTGTGTCGATTGCTTTGATTCAATGGCATTCTTATGAACTAGCCTCACACGCTCTCTATCGTCGTAGTGGATGATATCGAATGCATCCAGCCCCTCATACTCATATACATGGTAGCCGGTTAGTGAAAAAATGGAGGGGGACACGTAGTGAACAATGGCATTATGATCCACCAGAACGATCGTATCCGAGGTGTTTTCGGTGATAATGCGATATCGTTCCTCTCGCTCCGCAGCCTCGGCATCTTCCTTGACTATCACGGTATAGGCAATGGCCACACCGTTCTCATTCAAAATTGGTATCCTTTGAATGGCCGCTGCAGATGGAGCATTCGCTTGCCCGTACCTCACCTCGAAGGCTTTATTGCCCCAAAGGAATCTCTCATCCCGATCGGTAATACACATGGGATCCGGCAGGTGCAGCAGCCACTGCTGAGCTCCCTTGATCACATCCTCAAATACTCCCATGATGTTCTCCTTCTATACTAATGAATTGGATACTTTCATTATATCGGATTTCCCCTCATCTTACCGCGCAAAAAAATGGGGAATGCCCGCAAAAAGTGCAGGCATCTCGTCTAGACCATGTGTTGAGTAAGCTCTATTGCAAGGATCTATAAAACGATTCTTATTTTTTCGCTAGGACTGCTCAACTGTAATTAATTGGGCTCGGCGGTGTATCACGCATAGAAGAAGCGCCGCACTGAAAGCATCGAACAACTTCAATATTGCACTCAGGGTAAGCTTATGATTTTGCTGCCATGGTCGCAAGTAATTCACTGACTTGTCGCGTATTTAAGTAAACATCTACTTAAGATTAACGTTGCCCTTATCTTCATAAGGCGGGT
This sequence comes from Paenibacillus sp. GCM10027630, assembly GCF_042676305.1. Classification (NCBI taxonomy): domain Bacteria; kingdom Bacillati; phylum Bacillota; class Bacilli; order Caryophanales; family Paenibacillaceae; genus Paenibacillus; species Paenibacillus sp. GCM10027630. Next base: position 157,590 of record NZ_JBHTGY010000002.1, read on the forward strand.
GCTGTTTGACGATTACGTTCCAGAGCAATATCCGAGAGTCGCAAGAAGCAACATATAACTTTATGACAGCTATGGCCGGGAACTTCCATCAATACGAAGAAGCTCTGCGGGCACTGTATGCTAGTGATTTGGATCGTTTTTACCACTTCATCAATAACTGGTCACCTGATATCAGAAACCATGTCAAAAGATTAGCCGCTAATGCATTCCCTGAAGGGAACTTATGAATGAAAGCATTTGGAGGTGTAAAGAATTAAAAAAGGAACTACGAAAGGAGTCGCTATTACAGAGTTTGAATCTATTCGTTACATCGAACCATCGCAGCGCGCAGTCGTTTCTTGCTTTTTCAAGTCATCAAGACTACCTGACCGGTATCGGGCATAGGACTGCAGCGATCGAAGATTCACGCCTTCTGCCTATGGCAGAACTTCCGATACCGAATTAATTGAAGGAGAACATGATCATGAACATTCTGAAAGTCAACGGCGTTGATTTGGCCTATGACAGTTTCGGTAACGAAAATGACGAGGCTATTATCCTAATCGCCGGGCTTGGAACCCAGATGATCCGATGGACGGTTCCGTTTTGTCGGATATTAGCAGCGCGGGGCTTTCGTGTGATCCGCTTTTACAATCGCGACGTAGGTTGCTCGACACACTTTAGCCATTATCGGGCGCTGGATTTTGACGCACTGGCGACTGCTCTCATGTCAGGACAGCGACCGGACATCCCTTACACTCTCGATGACATGTCCAACGACTCTATCGGACTGCTCGATGCCCTTTCAATTGACCGGGCACATTTCGTTGGCAGGTCGATGGGCGGAATGATCGCCCAGATTGCAGCCAGTGAGTACCCTGAACGAGTTTTATCACTCACCTCCATTATGTCTAGTTCCGGTAATCCAACCCTTCCGCAAGCTTCCCCGGATGTCATGGCGATGATGACTAAACCGGCGCCGAACCCCTTTGAGGATGAAGCAGGATTTTTGGCGCACAGCCTGTCTTTTGCCAAACGCATCGCCGGCACTGGCTATCCGTTTGAAGAAGACGCTTATCGGGCACTCATTCTGGAGGAAGTCCAGCGAGCCTACGATCCAGGCAGTGTCGGACGACAAATTGCTGCGATCGCTGTCTCCGGTGACCGTCGTCCGCGGCTGGCGACCATAAAAGTACCAGCACTTGTCATTCATGGAGTGGATGATCCCCTGTTCGTCCCGGCGTGTGGCGAGGACACGGCTTCTGCCATCCCGGGCGCTGAGCTAATGTTGGTTGATGGCATGGGACACGACCTGCCGCACCAACTGTACAAAGTAACCATTGATGGCATAGAGCGAACGGCTCGTCGCAATTGACACTCGTCTCCTGAATAGCAACCAGCCGGAGTCCAGCGGTACCTAATGGAGCTGAGTAGGCCCGGGGGCGCAGTGCTGATCAATTTGCACCCTTGGTACATACAACCCGCGTGGAAGCGGCGGTGCTCTTGGAACGGTTGTTAAAGCAGCTCCATTTCATCAATTAACGGGGCTTCCTAACAGAGACTCCATTTGAACGTATATGTGGGAACGATCGAATAAGCGCCGGTTTAATGATAACATCGTGAGCCGGTGCTTTTTCTGTGGGGATTTTCCAAACAGACGATGGTCAGATTCAGAAACGAATTATTCAAGTAACGAGCACGTTAGTTCAAAAAAACAGCCACAGTCTAGGACTTTATTTTCTCGTCCTTGGCTGTCGCTGTTTCAATTTCAAGTCTCAGTCTATAACTTATTTTATGGAGTCTGACGGTATGACAATTAGAAAAGCCGCGTGGAATAAAGCCATCCAGTCTATAGCTTTATTTTCTGCTGACATTTGTAATACCAGAATTCAGTATCAACCAGAACACCATCATGATCGAAGAGTATGTACTTTTCATTGTTTCGTTCTCCTTTGTCAGCTGCGGCAACCATGCCTACAGATCCTAATTCGGGAATAATCACATCATCGTCCTTCTTTACTATATTAGCCAATTGGTCTAGTAATTCGGAAGTGTGAGTTGCGTCAATGATGACCGTGGATGACTTCAAGATTCCTTTCTCCACACATTGTTTTACGATTTCGGTCAAGCTGCATGCGACTCCTAATGATAATATATTCTTGAATCCGTTCCCTTTTTTTCTTTGTCTACGGTGCGACGAGCCTCATGGCCGCCGACTTTTGCTTCCGATCTACTTTCCTTTGCTCACCCAGAACGTGATGCGGTCGCCATTTTTCACGGGAGTACCGGGAGTAAGGTCTTGCTTGAACACAACCCCTTTGTCGGCGGCATTTGATTCCATGTAAAACTGATATCGAAGCCCAGAGGCAATTGCTATCTTTTCGGCATCCTCCCTTGTATGAGCGACCAAATCCGGGACAATGCCCTTCTTGGCTTGTATCGCGCCATCGTCTGGCGGCTGAACCTCGACTTTATCACTCGGTACAACCGTTCGAGCTTGCATCGTGGATGCCGATGCTGAAGACTCCGGCGTCTCAGTACGATTTACCGATACAGCTGTGGGACCGAGCGTTGGAATTGTCTGCGACTTAGAACCGTTTAAATCGTCAGGGAGCGGACGCAGTATCAGCCAAAGCAAGAATATAAGTACTCCGGAGCCGACAGTAGCAAACAGATGCCATTTGCGCAGCTGGAACGTCTCTCGGAACAGATTGCGCAATTCCGCCATTTTGCTGGCCGTTGCCGCACTGATGCGCGTCTGAGTCTCCCCAGGTTTACGCCCTTCTGCCGTTCGCTTTTCGGCCTTTCTCTTCTTATTTATAGGATCTACAAACGAATGTGACTCACGTATGGCGGTTTTCCGCTCCCGTCTACTTGACGTCATCATATCGTTTACCGGTAAAACCGATATTAGAAGTGGATCCTTCCCCTCGCCACCGATACCGAGCAGTACTTCCAGCTCTTGCTGAAAATCGGCAAGCGTGCATAACCCTTCATATGCCCTGCTGGCCAAAGCTATAGCACGTTCCCGAGCTACATCCGACAAATCCGCAAACGACCGATTCATCTCGAATGTATAGGCACTAATAGAGGATGTCGGGATATCTGTTTTGGCACCTAGCTGGTACAATAGCAGTGCCAGCCCCGGAACTCCGCGTCGTCCGTACTTCCCCTCCGCCCAAAAATTTATGATCCGCAACCGGCCGTTATCTTCAATCCAAAGATTATCCGCGTCAACGGAGCATTCGGGCAGCCGTCTTCGGTGAGCTTCTCGAATGCCCTTGGCCAGCTCGTGCACATACATCAGCGCCTTGTGACCCGTTATCTCCAGATCTATCAACCGATCGGACAAAGGTCTTCCTGTTTCCGCCTGAAGAACGGCAAACAAAGTTCCGTTTTCTGAACCAGCATCCAGAACGCGCATGAAATGCTCGTCGGACATCTGGGATGCTTTTCTCATAAAACGTAAAGCTTCCTGATGCGCTAGTTCGTCTGCCTCTTGAAAAGTATATAGAAGAACACTACGTTTGAAGGTCAGATCCATCCCTCTTAACAATAGCCCGTTCGTTATTTCTTTAATCGGTTGTTCGGGCATATATCGATTTCCGATGTTATCCATAGACGTATTCCCCCTTATACGTATATTCTATTCGTCTAACATCTAGTTTTTGCGTCATTACTGGTTATATTTACCATGGCCAATCGTACAAGCTCTTATCACAGGAAAGATGAATAGATCCTGTCCCTACTAAAGAAAAGGAGTTCTTATTTGTTTGGGCTTTTGACTACGCTGCTGATGCAGGATTTAATTGCGCTTATGAGAATATACTACTTCATCAAATGAAGATTCAATTCATCTTTTTTCAATTCTATTTATGGAGGCTCAGTTCTTGTAACGAAAATGCAATCTTGGGTCGGAAAGGGTGGTTTTATGTAGAAAAATGGGTAATGTTCTTTTCGCGAGTTGAAAATGGGATAATGTTCTTTTCGTCGAATCGCGACATAATCATTTGTGCCATTATTAAAAAAAGCCTCAATATATGCGACATTGAAACGGACACTACTTTTGTATTCCGACACAAAGTGACGTAGCGTCTCCACTACATGTGCAGACACGATCACGACTTTCGCCTTCTGGATACGTACTTCCATCATGAACGAAGACGCCCCATCTCACTCTCCCGTTATTTTCAAACGCAAAAAGCCGCCGGTCCATGCCGGCAGCTCGTTGTGAATAAATATTATACTCATTTTCGTTTAACATAATAAATTTTTACATCTATAGTATCCTCCCATGGGTTCAATTATCATTTTCACAACCACTTCGGGTATTTATTAAAGTTATCGTTGGGCTACCCGGCTTGCCGCCAGTTTCTTTAAGTTGTTCAAGCTAATCTGCAAGCTGTCCATTGGATTACCGGGGCAAACATCCTGCTCCACCGCATACCATTCAACGCCGGAAGCTTCACACCAATCCAATATAGGGGCAAAATCGATGGATCCCGTACCCACCTCCGCAAACGTCTGCTGCTCGTCCATAGTCATATCTTTCAAATGGATGATGGGCATCCGGTTGGCATAGGGTTTAAGGAAATCTAAAGGATCGCGGCCTCCTTTCTTCACCCAATAGACATCAATCTCGGCCAGCACCCGATTATCCGGAACAGGCTCCAGCAAGTATTCCAAAGCCAGCTTCCCTTCAACCTCGGATTCCAGTTCAAAGGCATGGTTATGGTAGCTGATCCGAAAGCCTGCTGGGGCCAACTTGCAGGCGACTTCATTCAAGAATGATCGGACCGAACGGTAGCCTTCCTCGTTTCGCTGTTCTCTTCCAATCACTTTAAGCACGATATCCCTTGTATCGAACAGCTTGGCCTCTGCAACTACATCATCCAGCTCTTCTTGTAAACGGTCTAACGGTACATGAATACCGGCTGTTTTCAGCCCGGTCTCCTGCATGACGGAGGCAATCTCCCTCGGATCGTAACCCAAAAGCCCGGAAATCTGTACTCCCGCCCACCCCATGCTCTTCAATTGTCTCAGTATGCCGGGAAAATCGTTCCTGCATAACTCTCTAACCGTACTTAACTGTGCTGCAAATTTGTGATGCACAATCAACACTCCCTTATTTCAGCTAATAACTCTCTCATGGCCATGGCGTGAGCACTTGCTGCAGCCCGAGCAGAGCCAGACTGTTTGATTCATTACTGACCCAATTTTCGTTGCCATAAACGGACCAATCGGCATTCATTTGAAAGGTGTAACCGGCTAACGATTTCGGATATCCATTCAGCGTGCCGCTCCCAGCCGTATTCGGTAAGTACATGCCGCGCGGATTGTCGGATAATGACTTCGTATCCACCCTCAGCATTTCCGTTTCGAGATCCGACCATTGGTTGGCGGGCGAAAAAGAGATGTTGGCTATATGGAGCGTCCCCAACAAGGACCCCTGCCTCATTTCCTTGCTCGTACTGACCGTTCCCCCCAATCTTCCATCGTAGTTAGTTCCCACAAGCATATTAGCGTAAAAACCGCCGTTTGTTGTGTCATGGATCGGTTGAGTGCGGAGCGCGTTCAGCATCTTTTTCGCAATATTCGTAAAATCATTTTTGATCGTTGTGTTTGTTGTGATTGCAGCAGCTCTCACAAGAGCATCAACCTCTTCCGAAACCTCGCCTATTTTTGCCTGAGTATCCCATTTTTTATTGCTTCCATAGGTGGCATCATTGATGACGTAGATACGCGTGAACAAGTTATAGCTGCTGCTAAAGGCTTGATTGTAGGCGGTCATAACCTGATTATATCCGGCTGTCACCCATTCGGGATGATTAAAGCGTGTTCCCGCATCAACAAGGGCTGCACCAAGCTCAACTTGACGGTCAACTCGATAGGCATCTCCAAGATAGATCGTGCTGGAACCACAGTCACAGTTTCCCATATTCGTTTCGTGCTGAACTCCCAGCGCCGGATCGATATCGTTATATTGCTTCTGAGCCCAATTTTTAATGACATTTTCCCAATATGTTATATCACTTGAACTGTCGGTATAACTGCGTAGTCGGAGCAGTACGTAGTACATCCACCCCTTCGGGCTACTAGTGGTTCCATATTTGGACTTCACCGTTGGCAAAAGGCGTGTGATGGCTGCATTCTGAGAAGTATCGCCCGGATGGCGCCATTTATACCAGTACATATGCTGTAAAGCGCGGATATCGTTCTGACTATCATGTCGTGTTGCAGAGCCCCGGGTATCGCAAGCACCACTGCCTTCGCAGTTAATCTTCGTCGTATCCCCCCGGTGCCAGTTGATATAGATTCCGTTGTTGGTAGGATCCCATCCATAGGAGTTGATCCCATCCAAGGTCATCTTAATGACGTCATCAATCATAAGCTCCGTTGGGGAGGGACCGCCCGATGAAGGTTTGACGAAAATCGTATAAACGGCTGTGCTAGTGTTTCCGTTGTTTCCTAAGGAAACCGTCGATCCGCTGCTAAAAGACATTTTATACAAGCTATACGTATTGTTTTGGTTGTTGGTAATGTCTTCATTCGTATCGGTCCAGCCGGACAACCATGAAGGCTTTGGTATAATCGAATCATTGTGTGCCACATAGACATCGGCAGCCGCATTCACTTTAAAGGTTACTAGCGTTGTACCCGTATAGGATTTAGAGTCGTTGGCCGTGCGAATCCAATCACTTCCTGCTACACTTGCGGGAACCGCATTGAAAGTATACGTTCTGTCACCATACTGGGTATCTCCCGATTGAACATTAGTTTGGATCGACCAATTTGCAGCAGTGACGCTATCGTTCACGACCATATTAGTGATAAGTGACGAAATGGGCGAAGTCTGATAACCCGGAGTAACCACATAAGCATTGGCTGTATTCTCGTTCATCTTCAAACTCGCACCAGAGCTCATATTGTTAGTTGTAATATTCAGCACGACGTCATAATACAGTTTGTCTCCAACATTAAAATTTACCGCTGCACCTATGGTGGCAGGCAAGGAGACCAGAGTGCTGCTGCTTCCGATACTCTTGCCTGCGATAGCCGAATCGATGATTAGCGTGTAAGTACCTCCCGAGCTTAGTTTATATACGCGAACATGAACATCGGCGATAATCGTGCCGGCGCTCGTTTTGAGGTCCTGACCCGAAGCCCAGCTGCCCGCCGGGAATTGCTGTCCTTCCAATGTGCTAACATCCCATATAAAACCATTTCCAGAAGGATTCGGAGCACTGGATCCGACGCTTCCCGTTCCACCCTTTGAAAGCAGTTCTACCCATCCTGTGGAAGCATTCACTGTTGTCGCGTAACTGGTCGGATTGCTCGGCGAGTTGGGCGTCAGTTGGCGCGCATTCGGCAGTAAGGTGTCATCTGTCTTCGTTGCGTACACGGTAAGAATGGTAGCACCAGAAGCTGTTGGAATAAAAAACAGATTGCTTACCATAGTTATACAAGCTAACACAAGTAGGCAAGGCACCTTTGACCATGAAATCCAATTCCATATCCTCTTCATAAAACAAATCTCCTTTCGCATTTAAAAATCATTTTAAATCCGCAAGGTGTCTAAGAGCATAATGTTTTTTAATCATGCCTCTGTGTCGGAATCTTGGCTGCCACCCTTGGTATCACCTTCTTCATGTAATCTTACAAGGATACCCGGCCTCGCCGTCTGTAAAATTGGTGTGCATTTGACCAGGTTAATGTATCAACTTAACGAAACCGGATCCAGGCGATCCGATCAGATAGAAATGGTTATTCCATCTGACCACCCGCCAAGCTATGTTCTTTTAGCTGCTGTACTGCAAGCTGTCAATGACGCGCTGAACCATCGCTGCGCTTTCAGCACGGCTGGCATTGGCTGCTGGTGCGAATTCGCCGCTCCCGACGCCGTTAACGATACTCATCTTCGCCAGCTCCGCAATGGCGTCCTTCGACCAATCCCCGAATCGGTTCGCATCGCTGAACATGGTAATTTGCTCTTGCGCCTTCGGATTGTCATACCCGGCAAACTTCATCGCTCGGTACAGCATCACGGCCATTTCTTCACGGTTGATCTTCTTGTCAGGATAGAACAGGCTGCCTTCGTAGCCCGAAACCATTCCCGCTTGTACCGCCGCCTCAACGGCACCGCTGTACCAGTCATTTGCTTTCACATCTTGAAAACTCGTCTTGCCAGATGTTGCTTGGCTTAATCCAAGCGCCCGTACGAGAATCGCCGCAAACTCCGCACGCGTAACCGATTGATCCGGAGCGAACTTGTCAGGCGATACGCCCTGAACAATCATCTTGTTTGCCATCTGCTCGATACTGTCTTTTGCCCAGTGGTTCTGGATGTCGGCAAAAGTCATGTTGTTCACGACCACCATATACGTACTGTTCGAACGGCTGTAAATCGTCACATCTGACTTGTTCACCTTAAACGGTACAGGCGAGTACGATACATGGCCCTCACTGTCCTTCTCCACACGTACAACCGCTAGGTTACGTTCGCTTAAGCTTGATGCCTCCGCCTTCAGCACCCGCGACACATATTTGTTGAACGTATCGATGACGATGTCTTTGCCTGCCTTCGCTTTAACCGTGTAGCTTACTGTGCCCACAACGGTCATCCCTGCTTTTTGCGCCTGCAGCTTCGATGCATCGTCTTTGCCGATGCTGACTTCCAGCTCCACTTTTGCTTGGTCTACACCGAGATTGGCAGCCAAAGCCTGTAGATTGACTTCACTCAACGCCAAGGCATAGCTGCCGAGCTTGGTATCGATATAGACAATGGTCGCCTTGTTCCATGAACTCAATGATTGCACCAAATCGTTTGTAAGCGTCACGATCATTAGATCCACCGCTTCTTTACTATCGACGTTCAAGTAGATTTTGCCTGTGCTGTTGTCTTTCATCAAGCTTTCTACCGCTTTCGCATCCACCTTGGCCGTTGCTGTTTTTACTCCGCCTACTTCCGTCACAATAGTACTCACGCTTAAGGATGATGTATCGTCCACTAGCTTCGTATTCACTGGATCCGTTGCAGCCGGAGCGCTAGCGCTGCTTCCACCTGAGCTGCTGTTGGATGAAGAATGTCTGGTTGGGCTTTGACGTTGGACGTTTATTGTATAAGTTTTGGTTGTCGATTGAGCCGTCACTTCGATCCTGATTTCATTGATGCCGACTAACAAGTCAATCGGTCCGTATACAGCTCCACTGACGGTTGCAGCTCCGTTTACCCTCAAGGTCGCGCCAGCATCATTTGCCGTTGGAGTGACGGTGACACTCGTAACGTTATTCGCCACGTTGACCGTATATGCAAGACTACCCGGAGCAAACGTTTCGTTCAGTGTGCCTCCGTTTACCATTAAGCTTTTCAACGTTGCATCGGCAACTGTTGGAGTAGCAGTGGTGTACTGAAGTGTAACCACCTGGCTATCAATCATGTGTGCCTTTATCGCATACGCTTTAACAGTTGTGTTATTTGTAATCAGTATCGGACTACTACTGTTAAACACCTGACTAGCTAGTGTCGGGATCGAGCCATCGAGCGTATAATAAATCGTTGCTCCGGGTGTGGCCGTAGATAGCGTAATCGCTGTACCAGTCGCTACTGTTCCAGCTGTCGGACTTGCTGTTACCGCTGCAACCGGTGCAAGCTCCGTGCCATCCAGTCCTTGTGTTAGCACCTGTTGAATCCCAAGCAATGCCAAGCTGTTCGACTCATTGCTGATCCAGTTCTCGATATCATAAATCGTCCAATCGGTGTTTAATTCATAAGCATATCCGGCATTTGATGTAGGATACCCATTTAATGTTTCTCCTGCCGGGCGCGTATTAGGCAAAAACATGCCAGAAGGGGAAACATTGAGCGTATCAACGACTACAGCTCTCATTTCCTGCTCCAGATCAGTCCATTGATTGCCCATCAGCATATTGGCGATATGGAACGTACCTAGCAGAGAGCTTTGCCGCATTTCTTTCACCGATTTGTCCACATACCCATCCGGCTTTCCTTCATAACTCGGTCCTAAATACATTTTGAAAAAATACCCACCGTTATCCTTGTCATGTACAGGAGAGGTTCGTAATCCATTCAGCATTTTAGTGGAGATGTCGTAGAAGTCCTTCTTAATTTGCGGATCGGTTGTCACTGCACCCGCGCGGACAAGCGCATCGATCTCCTCGGACACCTCACCCATCTTAGCCTGCATATCCCACACTAATTTGTCACCGTATTTGGCATCATGCTCTACATAAATACGGGCAAACAGGCCGTACTTTTCGATAAAAGTTTGCTGGTATGCCGTCATCGTCTGCTTGTAGCCTGCAGTCACCCATTCCGGCTTGTTAAACCTCGACCCCGCATCGACCAAGGCAGCCCCGAGCTCGACCTGACGATCTACCCGATAGGCATCATCCAAAAATATAGTGCTGCTTCCGCAATCGCAGTTCGGCATATTTTGATCATGCTGTAACCCGAGCGCAGGATCAATAGAGTTGAATTGGTCCTCAGCCCAATTCAAGATGGTGTTCCTCCAAAGCTCTTTGTCCGCAGGATTGTCGGCATAGTTGTACAACCGCAGAAAGACGTAATAGAGCCATCCTTTGGCAGCTGTGTTCTTACTCCAATCATTACGTACTCTTGGCGCCAAACGGTTAATCATTGTGTCATACGTCGTATCGCCGTTATTCCGCCACTTGAACCAATACAGATGCTGCAACGCGCGAATATCATTCTGTACATCATGGCGGGTAGGTTTGCTGCGGTCGTCGCATGAGCTGCTGCTGCACTGCACTTTGCTCGTGTCATCCCGCCGCCAATTAATGAAAATTCCATTGTTGACCGGATCCCAACCATAGGAACTGATCCCGTTCAACGTTGTTCGAACAATGGCATCAAGCTCTTCATCCGTTGCTAGTGGTTTAGGCGGTTTGATTGCCGGTATCGCTGGATACACGTACAATGTATATTTATCTGAGGCCGTTGAATTGTTAGCTACATCCTTGAAGGTAACCGTGATCGTGGAATAACCCGAACCGACCGCATTGACTTTACCGGTTTGGGATATCGTTGCGACGGACATATCGCTGCTCGAATACTGCGTTTGCGGTGAAGCAGTCACGTCATATTTTTTCTGATTACTGTATACTGCCGTGACAACGGACTGCATCGTTGCTCCTGCCGAACCGAGAATCGTCGGAGATAGCCCTTTCAATTGAACACCTACTAAGGCTGGTCCTGCCCCCGTATCCGGCGGATCCACATAGGAGCCGGATGATTTCGTGGTTAGCTTCAGGTTGCTCTTCCCATTAACGGTATCTACATCAAAAGCGCCTTCACCCTTCGTGATCTTTAGCACAATATCATAATAAAGCAGATCGCCGTCTCCAAAGGTAACATCATAAGCCGGTGATGCTGGTGCTGCTTCACAAGCTACCTTCCCATCCGTGCTTCTGCAGTTTTCCGAGACCAAATCAACAATTGGAGTATATACTGGGTTGGCCGTTCTGGCTCCGCTTAATTTGTAAACCCGCAAATGAAGATCGCCGGTGATCCCGTCGGATGTCTTTGCTTTCATCGCCTGAGCGGCATGCCAAACGCCGCTCGTTGTATAGGTTTGACCTGCCAAACTTCCCGGAAAAACGAATCCATGCCCCGATGGCTGGGGAGGCGTACTCATCGGCTTGATGCGGGTTTCTAAGGTAAGCTCCGAGCCAGCTCCGTGCGAGTCAACCTCCACCCAACCTGTAGTAAGCGGGAGAAGATTCGTCTGGCCCGAACTGGTAGAGCTTCCGGTTGGTGCTGTCATAATAAGCTGATTCGCCGCAGGAAGCACCGTATCTTCCGTATTGGTTACGTAAAGAGCACGATTAGACGGAGTATACGCCGCATGGGCAACAGGCTGCAGTACAGGCAGCAAACTCACTAGCAAGCACACGATCATAATAATGGAGAACGAACGCAGACAACGATTATTTTCGTGAAGCGCTTTCATTATTGCTAACAACTCCCTTCAATATCATATACGTCGGAGAGGATGATAGCTTCCCTGCTGAAGGAAATGCAACAGGGAAGCTAAGCCCCCTTTTAATCGAGTCGGATTATTTTTTATTCGCTTTGGCGTAATCCGCGCCATACTCTTCAATCACTTTGCTGCCGCCTTCTTTGAGCCATTGGTCGACGACTTTGTTGAATCCGGCTTCATCCAGCTGTCCCATAATAAACTTGACGCGAGCATCGTCGATCAATTTGGTCAGCTGTTTCCCCTGCGTATTCATCGTATCCGAGTTGAACGGATCAATTGGCCGCGGAATCGCATATTTCACATCATCGCTCTGCAATTGTTTGTATTTTTTGATGACTGCCGACTCTTCACCCTTCTTCGCCAGTTCACCGCGGTCGAAGCGAAGTTGGTTGTAAGGCGCCCAAATTTCGTCGTTCCACACTTTATCATCCAGACGAACTGGTTTTCCATTGTCTATTTTGAAGTGCTTACCTTCAAAGCCCCATGCCATCAAGTCTTGTACCGCCGGATCGGCGAATTTATCCAAACGCGCTAAAACTTGTTTTAAGTCTGCTTCGGTTTTGATGCTCGTTTTGGGGAACAAATACATCCCGTTATAACCGGTACCGGCCTGAATTCTTTTCCCGTTCTTTCCTTCGATTGGACCGATGACATCCAGCACCGCTTTCGGATCTGATTTTTGCAGTTCGGTAAAGCGCGAGCTTACATCGTCCAAAACGTTAAAGTATATGCCCGCTTTTCCTTTATTAATTAAATTGGTGCTGTCCGTGGCCACTGCGAAATCCTGATTGAACCACTTATCCTGATACATTTGACGGTATAATTTCATAACCTCCATATAGGGCTGGGTCATGAAATCCGGAATAAATTTGCCGTCTTTCACTTCCCATTCGTTAGAGCCGCCATAATACATCATAAAATGTTTAAAGCCTGTCGGTACGGGACCTTTCGAAGCAAAGCCGTACGTATCGTTTTTACCGTTCTTGTCCGGATCATTTTCTGTAAATGCTTTGAGTACTTTGATCAGATCATCCAGCGTTTGCGGTTCTTTCATACCTAAATTGTCCAGCCAATCTTTGCGGAAAACGATACCGTCTCTCGCTGGTTCTCTAAGCTTCGGAATGGCATACATTTTGCCGTCGATCGATGTATTCTGTAAGCTTATATCCGGCAGTTTGGATAAATTAGGAAACTGCTTCAATAGGGGACCGATTTCCCAGAACATGCCGGAACGAGCCGCATTGACTACAACCGGGGATTTTTCAGTAATAAAGAATACTTGCGGCAAATCATTTCCCGCTATCATCGCCGTCATTTTATCCGTGTAAGCCGGATTCGGAATCCATGTCATATCCAGCTTAGTGTTCGTCAGCTCTTCAAACTTTTTCATGAATTCGCTATCGACCTTTGGCGGTTCCGTTGTGAAATAAATGTTGGACATGGTCATTTTCAATGGGCCACTCTGAACAGGCGCTTGCTGCACATTCCCCGCCGCTCCCGGCGTATCCTGCTTGTTGCTGCAGCCATACGAAAATGCTGTTAACAAGCTTAAGGTGGTCAACATTACTGTCATTCTACTTTTTTGGGTCATTTGAAACTGCCTCCTTTTTATTGTCAATAAATATATCAAACTCACCCTTTTACAGAGCCGAGCAAGACACCTTTGGCAAAATGCTTTTGCAGGAAAGGATACACCATCAAAATCGGAAGGGTCGAAACGACAATAACAGCCATTTTAATCGTTTCTGCAGGGGGAGCGACATATTCTGCGCTAAAACCCTGAGAGTCGCCGATGCCGCCCTGGGACATAATGACGATTTGGCGCAGCAATACCTGGATCGGCCATTTGGTGGTATCGTTGATGTATAAAATTGCGCTCATGAACGTATTCCAATGGCCAACTGCATAAAAGAGCGAAAACGTCGCCAGTGCGGGCGTGGACAAGGGCAGCACGATCCGAATTAAGGTTTGCAACTCGTTACATCCGTCGATTTGGGCCGATTCCTCCAAGCCATCAGGAAGCTGCTGAAAAAAGTTTTTAATGACAATAAGATTAAATGAATTGATAGCGCTTGGGATAATGACCGCCCAATAACTGTTCAGCAAACCCAATGCTTTGACGACCAGAAAAGATGGTATCATTCCTCCGCTAAACAGCATTGAAAAAATAATCAGCAGCATAATCGGGTTGCGGCCCTTCAGACCTTTTTTGGCTAATGGGTATGCCATCAGCACCGTAAACACCAAATTAAACAGAGTGCCCATGACGGTAATAAATATCGTTACCCCTAAGCTGCGGATAAGAGTAGCCGTCGAGAAGATGTACCGGTACGCCTCCAAAGAGAACTTGGTCGGGAACAAGATGAAGCCCTTCTCGAGCAGCTCTTGTGTTGTAGAAAATGAACCGGCGATCGTGTATACGAACGGTATAGAGGTAGTCAGTGCCAATAGCAGCAGCAGCGTATAGTTGGTAAAGTCAAACAGACCACTTCCTAAGCTTTTGTCTCGTACCATGAATGTTCTTCCTTTCTCCTTAATATAGGCCTTCATCGCCGAGTTTTTTGGCCAGCTTGTTAGTGGAGAGCACGAGAATCAGCCCGACAATGGATTTGAACAGACCGACAGCCGTCGTAAAGCTGAATTGGCCTTGGGTTATGCCGACGGTATACACATATGTGTCGAACACTTCACCGACCTGACGGTTCATGGCGTTCAGCATGAGCCAAATATGCTCAAACCCGGTATCGAGAAAATGGCCAACTCTCAATATAAGCAAGATCACAATCGTACTGCGAATGGCTGGCAAGGTGACGTGCCAGATTTGACGCAGCCTTCCGGCTCCGTCCATTCGGGCTGCTTCGTACAATTGCGGATCTACGCCTGCAAGCGCCGCCAAGAAAATAATCGTTCCCCAACCCGCTTCCTTCCATAATGTTTGTGAGACAATCATCGTCCGGAATAAGTCCGCGCTCAGCAGAAACTGAATTTTTTGCCCCCCATACGTTGCGATCAATTCGTTGACAATCCCGCCTTCGGTCGTCAGAAAAATATAGGATAGACCAACGACGACAACCCATGAAACAAAATGCGGCACATAAACCATCGTCTGGACAAATCGCTTGAACGGCTCTTTGGCCACTTCATTCAACATGAGTGCAACAATAATCGGCGCCGGAAAGAAGAAAACAATATTATAAAAAGCCATGATAAGCGTGTTACGCATCAACATCCAAAAATCCGGTAACATAAAAAAACGTTCAAAATGCTGAAATCCAACCCAGCTACTTCCGAAAAAACCAAGAAAGGGCTGATAATTTTGAAAGGCAATCAGAACTCCCCAAATCGGAATGTATTTAAAGATGATATAATATACAATACCGGGGAACAGCATAACATATAGCCAGCGATGCTTGATGAAGTAATTTAATGGCGACGAACGTAGTTTACTTAGCATGGTTACCTCCTGTTCTCGGGTTCTCATATGTTGGATAGCCGATTGATCTCGCTTGCTACATCCATTGCCACACCTTGGGTAATCATAGCGTCGATATAGTCGTGTCTAAGCTTTTGCTTAATCTGCTCGTTCCATTTCTGTTGATTGATAAAAGCTAGGATTCGGCAGCAATCGTTAAATTGCTCAATGTTAAAATTGTAATCGTCGGCCACCGTCAAGCCGCGGTCTTTCTTCAGCTGAGCCGCCATTAATTCAACTAAAGCGGCAAAGGCCGGGGTTCCCACGTTAATATGAAGATTTCGGTTCCATATCCATTTGGATACTTTCTCAGCATATAACGATTCATTTACTCCCCTGAAATCGATATCATCAACCGAATTCTCCAGTTCATCGACCTGGTTGGACACTCCTGCGTCTGCTGCTTGATCATTAGCTCTGATCCTAAGCAAGCCTCCTTTAACCGGCGGTTCAGTTAACCCTTCTACGAAATCGTCGGCAGCCGCCACAGCCTCAATCTCCACGCTGGCCGATTGCAAACCTGGCGAGGAAACGGTGAATCGCACCTTACCTGTTGCTTCGGTAGAACGGACCGGAATGGCGACCGGAACGTCGATATACATAGTCCCTTCCATTTCGTTGCATTTATCGATATCGGAAGTGTAGCTGTCTGGTCCTACCAGCTTGGCTGGTCCGCTTAGTGTAAAGTGCAAATCGTTTGACGCACCATACACATGTACCCCCTGCTCGTCCACAATATCAATCGTCATTAACACGATTCCGGATCGATCAGCCTCAAATTGTGGATGAGAAGCAGTGACCACCAGTTTGGCTGGGGGTCCAGCCATTACAACTGCATCCTTGACGATGATGCCGTTGTGCGTTCCTTGTGCTATAATCGTTCCTTGTTCTATCAGAACATCGGTAAACACGACCGTAAAATCGTTGGTTTCCGTTGGTTTTTGGCTGCTGATGACTTTGCCGTTCACGGACAGCGTAACTTCTTCGCAGTTGCTGTTAACCGTAATGCTGCGTCGATATCCCAAATAGCGAGAGGTCCAATCATAAGGATGAATGAATACCATCGTCTGCTTCGACCAATTCGCCTGCCACAAGTAGTACAAATATTTCGGCATCCGATAGCTGTCCACCCAGCCCTTCGGATTGATGTGCTTCAGTGGGCTGTTCAAATATTCCCGGTCGCAGCCATGGTCCGCATACAACCATTTGGCTCCTTGAACGGCTACAAGCCGTTCACCGTTTTTCGTGAGCGATTGATTGTGCTGCCATTCTTCATGTCCTGTGTGCTGATGGTTGGAAGGCTCCAACGGCTTCACATCTTCGTTATACCAACCGCGGATCGTGCAACGCAGCAAATGCTCCATGGGCATCTGATGGTGAGTATGCGGTAAGTCTTCGCCCATGCCCGCGCAGTGGCGGCAGTGGATGATGCGGGTGTCGTCCTCCGAATAAGCCCAGCGCGGGTCGGCCGCGTGATTCGTTTCGTTCCCCATGCTCCACATAATAATACTGGGATGGTTGCGATCCCGGCGGATCATTTCGCGTACATGCTGCTCTTGAATATCCTCACCGAAGGCGATGTTTTTAATGTTAGGAACTTCTTCGCAAATCAGCAAGCCATATTCATCGCACAGATCATAAATACAAGGATCTTGATTGTAATGACACGTTCGCATAAAGTTAAACCCGAGATTATAGTGGATATCGCGCAAGTCCTTCTCATGCATCCATTTCGGTTGGGCATCACCTAGCCACGGATATTCTTGGTGTCGGTTCGAACCGTGAATATGGATGCGCTGTCCGTTCAAATAGAGCTGTTTTTCTTCATAATTCCATTCAAACCAGCGGAAGCCAAATGTACTGACATATCGATCGGTTATTCTTCCATAGATCTTCAATTCAGAACAAATCTGATACAGTATGGGAGTATCTGGACTCCACAGCTGCGGTTGCTCCACGCAGCCGCAAGTCTGATCAAATTCAGCCAACTCGCCTGAAGCCAAACGGCGTTCCACTGTCATCTCTGCTACAAATTCGCCATCTGGCCCCCATATCTGCGTAAGAAGTTGGCAGACAACTTCTTGCTCATACTCGTTCTTGACATAGGTTCGAACCCTCACTTTCCCTTCATCTGACGACAAATCCGGTGTCGTGATGAACGTACCGCCTTCATGCAGGGCTGAGCCTTGGAACGGAATGTGCAGCTTATCTTTAATGATGATTCTTACATCGCGGTAAATGCCCCCGTACGTGTTCCAATTGCCTGCTGTCATAGGCGGGATACCACCGAAGAGGTCATTGCGCCGGTTAGACACTTCGATGGCCAGTACATTTTCCTCTCCGAACCGTAGAGCATCAGTCACATCGCAATAAAATGAGGTGAATCCGCCCTTATGATCACCGATGAATTGTCCGTTCAACCAAACCTTCGAATATTTTTGTATACCATCAAATTCAATAAAAACTTTTTTGGAACGATAGCGGTCATCAAGGATGATTTTTTTCCTATACCAGCCCCAACCGTACCACCAGAAGGCGTTGTCTTTTTCTGAAGGATTGCGGATGAACGGATGCATTTCTCCAGTCGTTTCATAAGTGCTCCATGTATGCGGAACGGCGACGGCAGACCATGTCCGATCATCGAACTCAGCGGCAATCGGCGACAGATCTTCCTCTTCTGATGGATAATAATTGAATTTCCAGTCACGATTAATTGTCTTTTCCACTCGGATGTCTGTTTTCTTAGTCATAGCTGAATTCTCCTCAGTCAAATAGGGATTCTTATAGCTTGTTAGCGTTCGTTTGAGCCAACGCCATGATCCAAGCGATCACGTTGGATTTAACATAAGGGACGATGCGATAACGGTCTATAATCATTTTGACAATAATCAGCAACAAACCTGGATAATCACTAACATCATCACATGGATATGCAGAATAAATCTCCCAAAAGTGAAGTAAAATCTTCGTACCCTATTCCTATTACTTTGGAGGCCCCCTCGGAAACAACAAAAAAACAGCGTATATAAGGGTTTAAGCCACCCTTACATACGCTGTGTTCTGTTCAAAGCATGGACGTTTACTTTTGCTGTTCCCGGTATTGTCCGGGTGTTACTCCAACCAGCTTCCGAAAGTATCGGATAAAATTCTGCGAGTTATTATAACGAAGCCGTTCCGCAATTTCAGATATTTTAAGATCTGATTCAACAAGCCATTTTTTTGCAATCTTCAATCGATATTCCATTAAGTAATCGCTGAATTTGACTCCGGTTTCCTTGAAGAAAACCCTTCCGATATAGTTAGGATGCAGCTGCAGCTCTGAAGCGCAATGCTCCAGCGTCAGATCGAGTGCATAATCCTCATGAATCATTTGTATGACCACATCAGAAATGGTACGGTAGGGAAGCTCTTTGCGATCACCCATATAATGAATGAGGGGGATAATCACAATCGTTCTAAACCAAAGCTCTATTTCTTCGAGCGTCTGCAATTCGGACAATTGGTCAAATAATGAAATCTCCTGTGGGTAAATGGTGCGTACGGATACTCCAGCCAATTGGGCTAACTTTAACAAGTCGAGCAGCAGTCGGACCAGATGAACCTGATAATCTTGATTGCTTGCTTCCATTTGAAAAATTTCCACTGTTAGTTCATGAAGCAGCTCTTCCGCCTTAGCCGACTCGCCTCCCTTGATCGCAATCAGAAGCTCTGCCTCTAATGCTTCCGGGAAAACAATTCGACCCGAATGGACCGGCTGCAAATCATCAAAAAATAAAATGACGCCTTGCCCCATCCGGCTTCTGTATTTAAGAGCCTCTATTCCTTCTTGATAAGCTTTTGGAGTTTTATAGAATTCATGGAAAGGGCGGCTGATTCCAATGTTTACGCTCAGCTTTAAGAAATGAACGATGGCCCGTTGAATTTCCTCTGCGAGTGTATACGTTTCCATTTTAAACTGCTCCAAGCTGGTTTGATTTCCACCAATCAGCGTCACTTGGGATTGCTCGTATAAGATTGGACTCAACCGCTTTTCTGCGGGAATAAGATCTCCAATAATATTGTTAACAGCGTACATTAACAAATCGCGTTCATCGTCCTTGTAGCCGGAATTGGCAATGGAGTCGGGCTGAATTGTTAACACGCAAAGCCACCGAAACCCGGACGGATATCCAAGCCCTTGTATTTTTTCTTCAATCTCTTTGGGTTTGAGTGCCCCTTGAAATAGCTTCAGTACGAACAATTCCTTCAATGCTTGCAGTTGAACGGTCAACTTGCCAGCCAAAAGTGATTTGGTCTGCTGCAAGTTACGCATGCCTTCCCCAATCAGTTGAAATTCGTCTTTGTTTTTCAGATGAGAATCCGATTCCATATCGTGCACAATGGATTCATATAAAACTTTTACAGGAGTATACATTTTTCGGGAACCCAAGATGGATACAAGACAGGCAAAGGCAATAATGAGCACACAGGTTAGTAAAGAAATCCAACCTACGGCGCGGGATTCCTTCGTTAAATCCACTTCATTTATAAGAGATACGTAAATCCAGCCATTATATGCTGACTTGCGGAAAGTAACGCCCATATTACCGTAGGGCTCAATCACGCTGTTAAAAAAACCGGACGACTGCTTCTCACGCTTCAGCTTGTCCAGGATCGAACCGAGAGTGGTATTCAAAACGGCATTTCCATCCTCACCATCAGAAGCCAATAGTTGATATTGACTATCCAGAATGAATGTTTTTCCCAAACGGCTGTCAGTGGAAACCAGCTCTTTAATTTTGTAGCCTGGAATTTTGACAACGACCAAACCCAGCGGATTCGAAGTATTAATAGGCAGTTTTTTAACAAAATTAATGTAATAATCCGAAGCTTCCGTCTCAGGTGAATCCCCGGGTTCGAATGGGGCCTTATTCAGCTCCTTTATCCAAAAGGAAGATTCCGTTCGTTTGGCGTAGGTAAGATAGGTGTCTACATCCCCGGACTCGTTGAAATGGAACATTCCTCTGTTGTTAATGCCCCATTCTTTATTCAAATTAATCAAATCGATGTCCTGAATGCCGAGATTATAGGACTGCAGCAGATGAAGTCTTTGTGAAAGCTCTCTGGCCACATCAAAATCTTCTGAAGACAAATTTTTTTGCATCGAATTGTTGACTAGAGGGGCGTTGACGAATTGCGTGATGGTGACATCCACCGTATTTAAGATTTGTTCAATACGCATTTCCGTTTGCAGCTGTACCTGTCTTGTGCTCTCGTTGACTTTTTCCTGAATTTTCTGGGACGATTTGGAATACGAAAAGTACCCGCTAATCATCACAGGAACTGTACAGAGAAACGTGCTAAACAAAATCAGCTTGAGTAAATATTTGGAGGAAGTCATTCTCATAGCATTCACCTTCAAATTAGGGTTAGACTGGCAGTTGTAGGCGTTTCTTATTATCTTACTTACTGTCGGTTACTTCCGTCAACGCGCTTTTCAAGGAGATACTCATTTTTTAGACTTTACATAGTCCGCTTCAAATTCCGAGATAACGTTATCTCCTCCGTTCTTCTTCCATTGCTCGATCGCCTCTTCCCAGCCTGCATCGTTTAACTGCCCGATAATATATTTGGTACGGGCATCCTCAATTATGGAATTTAGCACCGATTCCTTCTCCCACATCATTGGAGAATACAAAGATTGCGCCGGATTGCCGACAGAAATCACCTTATTGGCATTTTTTTGCTCGATTAACTTTTTTTCTGTCAAATTAATTTCACCGACAGTCGCATCCAACGTACTAAGCTTCAGTTGGTGCAGTGCATTGTTTTGGGAATAAGCTTTCTCATCGGTTCGGATGTATATGCCATTGACCACTTTATAATGAACGCCCTCAATCCCCCACTGGAACAAATCCTGCATCTGTTTGTCAAGCAGCCGGTCCATGACAGATAAAATATACTTTAACCGTTCTTCCGATTGGACACTCGTTTTAGGGAACATAAGCAGCCCGTTATAACCGGGTGATGCGGGTAATCTTTCACCTTTGGGCCCGCTTATTCGGCTGATTGGCTGAAGCTGTGCTTCGGGAAATAACTTCTGAAGATGACTTTCAATAACAGTAGCCTTTTTAGCCTGAAAAAATACTCCTGCCTTCCCTTTAGTGATTAAGTCCTCAGCTTTACTGTAAATCGCAAAGTCTTGATTCACCAGCTTTTCTTCATACAGTTTGCGGAAAAACTTCATCGCATCCAAATATTCCTTTGTTCCAAAATCTGGTATAAACTTCCCGTCAGTAGTCACCGTCCAACCATTCGGACCGCCGAAATAGCTAACAATGGTATCGAAACCCCCAGGGATTTCTCCCATCTGTAATTTATTTAACGCTAACCCAATGGTATCGTTTTTGCCGTTTTTATCCGGATCATTCCATGTAAATGCTCTTAGAACCTCTAACAATTCATCCAATGTCTTCGGTTCATTCAAGCCTAAATTATTCAACCAATCTTTACGGATGATCATTCCGTTGGGAGAAACGTCCCGTGCACGATAAAGTCCGAATTTTTTTCCATTCACTGAGATGTTGGACATAATCATCGGATTTAACTTACTTAGATTTGAATAATCATCTAAATATGGCCCGATATCCCAAAACATACCCGACCTTTGAGCTTCCATCAAATTTGAAGATTTGTTTTTTTGCACAACCATCACCTCCGGTGTAACACCTGAAGCGATGGAGGCAGAAACCTTATCGTCATAGGCCGCACTCGGAATCCAAGTGATTTGCAGCTTCGATTTCGTATAGCTCTCTATAGCTTTTATGATGGCATTGTTTGGCCTAGGAGGCTCTTCCTCAAAATAAGGTACCATCATCGTAATTGGCACTTCGATTGCATTCTTGTCCGAAGCAATATCCGCTGTTCTCGTACCGCTTCCAGGAAACTCCATACAACCTGTAGATAACAATAAGAAGAATAGAATGAATAGAAAAACCGCTGCTGTTCTTTTGTCCACCTAAACAACCCACTCCATTCTTCTTAACAGATTTACCTTATTATAGCGGTAATTGAAGATCATGTCCTGTTTTTGCTGATTAATATTTTAAGTAATCATTTATTTGTTTAGAGCGGAGTCTGGAGCACACATATCATTTGTTTGTCCGTTTCCGAACGCACCGATCCAATTCGTTTTTTGACCGGATCCAATCGTCGTTACAAGTACGCTGTCACTAACCAGATCACCACTGAACCATTTGCCCCCGGACAATAGAGGTACCCCGCAGCTGTTGGCAGGCATTTCATTGTAATAGTGATTCAGCAGCTTCCCATTTGCCGCATTAATTACGAAAATATGGTAGCCTAGCTGTCTGAAATTGGTTTGAGTTTCAGCAATGAGCATCCCGTTGCAGTAAATAATATTCGGAATGCAGGTAAAGCCGTATTCTCGAAGATCGAGCTCCCACTCTACCTTTCCATTGCGAATCTGGTAGGCACTGATTTTTTTCCAGCTATCATCTTCAAGCTCCAAATAATCGACTTTTTGCCAATGATCGCCACAGCCTGCAAAAAGGACCCCCGCGTGATAAGCGATCGTCGCTTTTTTAGATAACGACAGTCCCTTCTTCTCCCAAATCAAGCTTAACTCCGGATCATATACCCGAATGGCCGAACCGAAAAGCTCGGAGCTGTACCAGTAAGTAACGACATAGCAGCTACCTTCATCCTCTGCCCATATGGTATTCCAGCAAATGGACGAAGATGGTGTCCCAACGATCGCAGTTTTCACGATCATCCCGGTTTCCGCATCGATTTTTACCAGTTTCCCATCCGTTTGATAATAGATGAATCCCTTTTTCTGATCGACACAAGGGGTAACCCCTCCTCTTGATTCCACAAACCACTCATCATTGCCGGTTTCCAAGGACATGGCATGCAGCCCGTTCTTTACACTCGCCAGAACAAGCTTGGCACCGTCCTTTTTCAAGTAATACGAATAGCCGAAAAACATGCTGCCTGGCTGGTTCGTTTCACTGACCCATTCGATCTCCGCCGTATCCGTGCGCATAGCGACGGTTCTAGCATATTCATGCTCGTGAGCTAGCAGAAGCCGCGTACCGTCTTTTTTGTCGATCACAATCGGCGAGCTGTCATATGTATCCGCAAACGGATACACTTGGACGACTTTCAGCGTCTCGATATCGAATGCCGCGACATAAGGGTAATCTGTTGCTTTATTCATATTATTGAACAAAGTTCCGTCTTCACTGAAAAGCTCCTGGTACAAGTTTGCCGTAAAATAGGCGATACCATCGACCACAGTGCCCCCTTGGGAATATCCTTTGACCTGCTGAGGAGATATAGGCTCCATAGTGAAAAATTCCCTCCCTAACTAAGCTAACTAAAATAAATCCTAATATCGATACAGCCAATTCAAACTATTTGCCAAATAACTCGAGTCGATTCATATTCTGAATCTCATGCTGCATGTCCAATTCCTCGCCTTGAGTTATGATCTTCTCAGCATAATGCCATTTTTGGGTTATTACAATTGTTTCAGACAGCATGGAACAGTCCAGCACGTCATAGACGGAGCAGCAATCATTATATCGGCTGATATTAAAATTAAAATCGTCGGCAACGATGATGCCCTGTCCTTTCACAAGCTGACTGACCATCAGTCCTTTCAACGCAAGAAATGCGGGAGAGTCTCTCTTTATTACGGGATTTAAGGTACTCAAATAGTTTTCTATTTGTTCATCATAAGGTGATTCTGTTTCATCGAAGTCAATATCTTCGATGATAAACGGTAGTATATCAGCTATCTTGGCCGTTTCCATAAATTGGTTTGAACGATGACGCCACGCTGCTCCATCGCCTCGAGCTAGGCTAATCGGCTCTATAATCCCGTGCGATTCATAGGATGGATTCTGCTTACTCTCAAGACTGAGTTTAGCCGGTTCTAGGCCAGGCGAACTAACGGTGATATGAATCATTCCAGGTTTTCCTGTTGAGCGAACAAGAAACGATACCGGAGTATCGATATACATGGTACCCTCCATTTCCTCCCGGCTGTGAATATTGGATACGTACCGATCCGGTCCAACAAGCTTGCCCGGTCCATCGACAGTAAAAAGTAACTCATTGGTTGCTCCAAATACATGGATACCGTTTCCATCTACTATGTCGACACGGATCAGTGCCAAACCTGAACGGTCGGCCGCAATTTCGCGAAAATACGGCTCAGCGACAATCTTTGCCGGAGGCCCGCTCATCGTTACGATGGATGTAACGGTGTGTTCTCCTCTGGAACCTATTGCTTGAATTGTACCTTGTTCTATGGGAACGCCTTCATAAATAACAGTAAAGTCATTATTTGGTCCTGGCTTCTGTTTCCCCACAGTGTTCCCGTTTATATAGAGCTCTAACTCGTCACAATTACTGTTTATGACGATTTGCCGCTTTTGCCCGATATATCTATCCATCCAATAATAAGGATGGATATACACCATCGGTTCCATTCCCCAATAAGCTTGCCATAAATAGTACATAAGCTTGGGTTCACGGTAAGCATCAACCCAACCTTTCGGATTTATGTGCTTAAGAGGCGCGTTTACATACTCACGATCTGCACCGTGGTCAGCATAGATCCACATTACACCGTTCATATCAATCCGTCCCCGTTGGCTCGCTCCATCCATTAATGCCATATCGTGCTGCCATCGTTCATGACCAGTATGCTGTCCATTTTCCGGAGTAAGCGGTTTCACATCCTCGTTGTACCAACCGCGCACTGTGCAGCGAAGCAAATTCTCCATTTCCAACTGATGGTGGTTGTGCGGCTCATTCTCTCCCCGGCCCGCGACATGCCGATAATGGATAATTCGGGTACAATCTTCCTCCCGCGCCCACGCACCATCTGCCGCATGATTCGTTTCGTTCCCCATACTCCAAATGACAATACTCGGATGATTCCGATCTCTCTTGATCATTTCACGAACTTGCTGCTCCTGTACTGCATTATCAAACCTAATATTTTTGATATTCGGAACTTCCTCACAAACTATCATTCCGTGCTTGTCGCAGAAATCATACACATACTTGTCTTGCGAATAATGGCATGTTCGGATAAAGTTATGTCCTAAATTGTATTTGATATCCCGTAAATCTTTCTCATGCATCCATTTCGGTATAGCATCTCCAAGCCATGGGTATTCCTGATGCCGGTTCGTGCCGTGAATATGAAGTTCCTTTCCGTTCCAGATGAGCTGCTTCCTCTCATAGTCCCATTCAAACCAGCGAAACCCTAGCGGGCTCTTATACAGATCGGTCAAACGCTCTCCCTCAAAAACCATGGAAACCACTTTATACAAGTTTGGTTCATCCGGGGACCATAGCTTTGGATAGGAAATATGTGGACTTCCTTGGTCAAATTCAAATAATTGGCCGCTATGAATATCTGCTTCAGACACCATTACGGCAACTTCACAATGATCCTCATCCATGATGATCGTCTTCAATACAGTCTTTTTCAGCGCTTCGCTATCATTTTTAACAAAGGTACGTACCCTTACCATTGCCCATTGAGCCGTAACCTCCGGCGTTGTTATGAACGTCCCTCCCTCATGCTCGGCCGAGCCTTGAAACGGAATATGAAGCTTATCTTTCAATACTAGACGGACATCCCGGTATATCCCGCCATACACATTAAAATTCCCGGCAGTCATCGGTGGTATCCCGAATGGGTCGTTGCGCCGGTTAGACACAGCGACAGCCAGCACATTCATTTCATCGAATCGAATGTAGCTGCTCACATCTACAGAGAAAGAGGCATAGCCTCCTTTATGTTCACCTACTTGACGACCATTCATATAAATTCGGCAATATTTCATTACCCCATCGAATTCGATAAAAATCTTCTTGTTCTTATGTTCAGACGAAAGATGGATCGATTTACGATACCATCCCCAGCCATACCACCAGTACTTATCGTCTTTCTCTGAGGGCTGTCGAATAAAGGGATGAAGTTCCCCTGTTGTCTCATAAGTAATCCATGTATGCGGAATGGCGATAGGAATCCATTCGGTTTCATCATAACTCGGCTCTGAGGGATTCTCAACTAAATCCGCTGATGGAAAGTACGCAAAGCTCCAATTACCATGGATAGTTCTACTAGTGTTATTGTTAGGCGCATCTTTAATTTGGCTCATCGCTTCTTCACCCCATTATTCCATAGTTGCTCCTAGAGTATAGCAACCTTCCCCAACAAGAGATATACATGTTTTTAGTGATATTCTACATATTTTTAGGTATACTTTTTCTGTACCATTTTTGTATTGGGGGCGAAATAGATGTATTGGAA
This sequence comes from Paenibacillus sp. GCM10027630, assembly GCF_042676305.1. Lineage (NCBI taxonomy): Bacteria > Bacillati > Bacillota > Bacilli > Caryophanales > Paenibacillaceae > Paenibacillus > Paenibacillus sp. GCM10027630. Next base: position 184,402 of record NZ_JBHTGY010000002.1, read on the forward strand.
GTACCCGGATACCATTCTTAAATTTGACGGACTAACCGCCAAACGTTTTCGCAAAGATCATTTTTATATGGATGATCATTTTCATTCTTGGTATGAAATAACTTACTTATTGGATGGAAGTCGTCATTTTTTCATAAAAGATAAAAAATATGTTTTAAAAAAAGGCGATTTGGTATTTATAGCTCCGAATGATATCCATCGCAGTCTGGATGCTAATCCAAGCGAGTATGAGAAAATCGAACTTGGATTCGATCTCAAGTGGATTTCGAGAGCCCGAAACATCGCACCCGATTTTGAAATGGATTTCCCCTTTCATCAAGATATCCGCATTTTGAGGCTTACACTACAGGAACAAGAATATGTAGAATCCATTTTGACCAAAGTGATGCACGAAATCATGCAGGAGCAGTACGGATTCCAGCATGAGGCAGCAATGCTTCTTACACAACTACTTATGTTTTCGACACGTCTCTATCAATTACCGTCTCAACAACAGCCGCAGACATCTCCCGGCTCGGACAATATTACAAATATGATTCGTTATATTAACGACAATTATATGGAGAAGCTTTATTTGGAAAATATAGCGTCCAAATTCCACTTTAATCCAAGTTATTTAAGCTATCGTTTTAAGGAAGTTACAGGGATTTCATTTGTGGATTATGTAAATAGCGTTCGTATTCAGGAAGCCAAAAAGCTTCTGGTTAAATCCAATTCGCCCGTCACGGAAGTTGCCATGCAATGCGGATTTACCAATTTAACTCATTTTGGCCGAGTCTTCAAAGGATTAACAGGGATCACGCCTACCCTATTTCGTAGAAACTATAACGTCCCTATTGGACCAGACACAAGGTAATATACGTTTGCTTTGAACAACAGAAATCAAGATGGGAATTTAGGCTGCTTATTAGGAAAACTGCCCGTTAGCTTAATGCTCTGTCCAATTGATTGCAGTGATTTGGCTAGTATATACCCACGTTATGTAACCATTGTCGGGAATGAGATAAAGTTCTTGTCATTGAAATTTGACAAGAATTTTATCCCATAACACAAAAAAGCCGCGATTTACGTGGTTATTAATGAGATAATGTTCTTGTCACTCGACAGAAATATAAAAATAACCGTTTCCTTTCCGTACATTTAAAAAGCAGACACCCCACTGCGCCTGCTCTTCAATATGTCATCCATATTGTATTAATTTATTATGATCCGATTTCCGGAGTTTTGTCTTTTGTAGCAGATAACCCTGTCTTTTCGGGAATAGATTGATCCTGAGCAGTTGGCACCTGCTGCGATACTTGCGTCAAAGCGTCCTCAGCTAAGAGGCGGCGTCTTGCAAGGTGTCCCTTCAACCAGCGCCAACCACCACCGAGCAGCAATACAATCACGATCCAAAATTTCTTTAGCAACACGACCTGAGCAGCCAAGATCCCAACCTTTTTGGCAACGGCCAGTCCTGCACCACCAAGGATTAGGGCTGTTAATCCATACTCGGATACCTTATCCTTGCTTGCATCAAAGTCCTCATAACGTTGGCCTGTCTTCATTTTTATAGCACTCAGTACTTGAGAGGACACAACCTTCTCATCCTCTGCACGGTGCTCCGGGTCGGAAACCAGTATGGCCGAAATGTATCCGGTTCGGCTTAAAATCCGTACGTTATAGTTAACTATCGGACGATTTTTGGCGTCGGCAGCAGCAATTGACCAGGTGAGATAGTGCGTGTTCTCATCATAGAACGGCTTCACGTCCCAGCCCGTTATTCGTAAATGCTCTTCAGCAGGGAGATCCTTGTTACGTTGCTCAGTTCCATCCCGATAACTTTGCAGTAGAGCATTCGCATCAATATTTTTCTTCTCTTCATCTTTTATATGGCCGGAATCCCGATATTCAAGAAACAGTGACCAGTTTTGCTTCGTGTCAACTGGATAGACACTCCCTATTTCAGTGCCGTTTGGTTTGTCATGGCTGTCGGAAAGCAGCTGCTTTGTATCAACCGCATTCAAAAATACAAAATCCTTCCCCAGATCAAGGGTCGAGGTGGTACCAAGATCAACCGTCGTATCGCCCTTGACCCAGTTGTATTTGGAGTTGTTGGTGCTATCCCCTTCCGCCCACACTTGACCTTTCATGATACTTAATAAAACAACAGCGGCAAGAAACATCTTCCCCAATTTCATTCATAGTCCTCTTCTCTATTTTCGATTACATTCGACACAATAGTATTATTTTACCATCATTTCGCTAAAATGGAATCTGAATAATGTAAAAAGACAGCCGGCCAGCTTATGAAACCAGGTAGGGAAAGCATACTGCCTTTTTAATAGCTTCCCTTTCATCACCTACGGCAATAATAAGATCGTGCTAATTCCGAGAAGCACTAATAAGCTTCCTGCAATAATTCGGATATTGATGCCCTCCTGATTTTTTAGCAAAAAATAGCTGAGAGGAATTACCAGAAGGGGCTGGGCTGTCGTAATTAGAGTCGCAATTGAAACCGGTATGTAGTGCATCGCAGCAATATGGGCGATTTGTGCTGAAATGGTCAGCACCCCGCTGATTACATATAACCGTACCGCTTTGGAATCTGCATTATGCAAGGAAGAGATGATGTGTCTAACTTTTTTGTTAAATATGAATTGCAGGATCACTCCCGTCAACGCCCCAAGCAAGCCCCCAAGCACAGGCTCGTTCCAATCCTGAATGGCGGTTCCGCGTGTAATATTTCCTAACGCATAGGATACTGCCCCTAACAAAGCTAACGCAGCTCCCGGCTGTACAAGTCCACGCCATCTTTGCCATTTGGACACTTCACTAAGTGGCAAGGCCACTTCCCCATGCTGTCCTGCAGCGGCATATTTACGCGACGGATTGTAGCTTACCACAAAAAGCCCCAACAAAACGACGACGACCCCCAATGATTCCCAATATGACAAGGTTTCATCTAAAAACAGCCAGGCCATAAGAAAAGTGAACAATGGACTACTGACCATAAACGTACTGGCTTTAGACGGCCCTAACCTGGCAATCGAATCAAAATACAAGGAACGTCCTAAATAAGAAGCAAAAACTCCAGATGCTGCAAACATAAGAAAGCCAAGATTATGAAATTCGAGAGGATCGCTATCCACAACCAGACGGATAATAAATAAACCGAAGGAAAATAACACGTTAACCGAAATAGAAATCATAAAACCAACATCTAAACTAAGCCGCCCACTGGCGGTCTTGGTAACGATGACATTTAAAGAAAACATAAGCAGCGATAGAATAGCTAATAGTTCTCCCACCGGAAGCCTCCTTTTTCACTACACAAAAACAATTCATTCTTTAATAACTAGCCCTAAAAGCCCCGCTAAGGAAGCCGCCTGACGCCGTGTCACGATACAACCGGGCAAATCCTCTATTTCCACATGCAATCCATCAAATTCGCAGTCACTCAGATCAACTCCCTCCAGCTTCGTCCCCGAAAGCACAGCCTGATCCATATTGCATCGGGAAAAAAATAATGGATTCAGCGAGGAATGATAAAAATCAGAACTAATTAATGAACAATCCTCAAAACTGACTTGCTTGAATTTTGCAAGCTGGAACAGGGAATAGTCCCCTAAGCACTCTAGAAAACGGACGTTTTGAAATCTGCTTTTGGAAAAGTCCGTACCTATGATCTTGCAATTTCTGAACTCTACCCGATGGACGAAGGAACCGGAAAAATCAACATTGGAGAGATCACATTTTTCAAAAATAATGTCTGTAAGCTCGCTCTCCGGCAGTGACGTCTCCATAATTGTTACCTTAGTAAAAACCATTTTTTCAAACGAAACCTTGGAAGCCTTCTGATTGTCTATTGTCGTATTGTCTACAGACCCCGTGCTGAATTCGTCTCTTGATTGGAGGGTGTGTAATTGTTCAGTTACTTGCGGTAAATTTAAAGGGATTTTGGGCAATTCAATTTTACTTTTCATGGATACCTCCATTTATTTGACATTTAGTTATCCATCAACTATTAGTTGTGAATACAAGCTAGCATTATCAAAAAAGCATATCTTCATAATACTCTGCATGTACTCTTGCCGTCATTAAGCAGGCTATACTTTTGCTATATTTCCTAACAGGCGAAATTCCGGGTTGATTATTTCCAAAATGCGGGTATATTAATAAAAACTTCTATTGGAGCCATACAACTGCATAACCATTCGATGATTGGGACAGTAATTATTGACAATAGTTGAAGCGAGCCGGGATAGGAAAGCCAGTACGGCGTCATTAATGAAACGGACCCATGAGAAGATCTTCTGAAAATGTAGTAGGAAGGTCGAGCTAACACCGTTATCTTTGGAGTAGTTAGACTCCGGTACATTGTATAGCGGCAAAAAGAAAAACCACTCGACCTGAGTGGTTCTTTTGAGCAATTTATTTACCGGGATATAATTTGTTCAGGGATTCTCTCTGTAATGGCTTAATATCAATGATGTTGCGAATGCTCTTTGCCTTTGCCTCGGCTTCATCGAGCGTATCACTTAAGCCCAAAACAAGTAAGGTGCCTACGGCTACCGTCCCGGTTCTGCCTTTTCCTCCACCACAATGAAAAGCAATTTTCTTGTTTTGCTGGTAAGCTTCGGTGACAGCCTGGATCGCTTGCTCAAAGGCCTTTTCTTGTGGGATGGCAGAGTTGTCTGCTAACGGGATTTGAATCCATTTCGCATTCGCCGCCAAGTACGCACATTCCGTTGCTTCGCCGCGCAGATCCACGATTACGTCAATACCTTCATTTTTCACCATCGATTCAACGTCAGTGGCCGCGCCCATGAAAATTTTATCCGGAATCAAAGCATGATAGTTTTTTTCAGACGACATGGACTAAACTCCTTTTTTAAATGATCCAAATTCAATTGCAACTGGAGCTGATGGTGGAGCGTAGCACAAGGATAAATCCTTGGTTTCTCCGGCCGATTCAAATTCCGAATCTTCTTTTGTGTAGAAAATTTCCCAAGCGTTTCCGTCTGGATCATACATCCAAACTTTATCCTGTACCGCATAGCAGCAAGTCGTATTCATCTCGTCAATCAAAAGTAGGCCGCTTTGACGTAGCCGCTCACCCATAGCCAGTACTTCTTCGGTGTTATTCACTTGGAAACCCAAGTGATTTAATACACCCTTTTGTTCAAAGGGACGGACATTTAATGAAAAGTGAAGTGCCAGTTCTTCTAACTCAAATTTTGCATAATTATCTTTGATTTTACTTGGTTCTGCCCCAAAAAAAGCACGATAAAAATCGAGTGACTTATTGAGATCGGTGCAGTTTAAAGCGACATGCATTCTTTTGATCATAGGATCCAGCTCATCTCCCTTCTTTGACGAATTGTTCAATCCGCCTCTTAATCGAATCACGAACGGTGCGGAACTGATTCATGATTTCGTCTTCCGTTCCGGTCGCCTTTGCTGGATCATCAAACCCCCAATGCCATTTGGTGACATTCTTGTTGGAGATTACAGGACAATGCTCGTCTGCGTGGCCGCACAGGGTAATGACATAATCGGCGCGATTCAAAATGTCAGGATCGATCACATCGGAGGAGTTATTGCTAATATCCACTCCAGCTTCGTTCATGACTTGAACCGCACGCGGATTCAGTCCATGTGCTTCAAGCCCCGCACTTTTCACTTCGTATTTGTCGCTGCCAAGAGAGTTCAAAAACCCATCCGCGATTTGGCTTCTGCATGAATTTCCGGTGCACAAAAAGTAAATTAACGGTTTTTTCTCCATGATTAAAATCTCCTTTGATAGTTCAAATGGTTAACAGTTAAGCGCCTTGATGCCCTCTTTTGGTTTGTTTACTTCCCAAAAAAGATTTAATGATCATCGCAACAACAACGAGCACAGCGACAATCGCCACAATACATAGCCATACATTCACATTCCAAGTTTGGATGGCATAGAGCCATAAGTATAGACCAATGAGGGTAAACAACAACGTTGGAACGGTTAAGATAATCCCGATTTTAAAGTAATACCCCCAGCTAATTTTCACGTTTTTCGTGGATAGCACATGCAGCCATAGCAGGGTGGCCAATGACCCGATCGGAGTAATTTTTGGTCCTAAATCTGATCCGATCACATTAGCATAAATCAGCGCTTCACGAATAAATCCTTGGGTTTCTGTTCCTTTGATGGCCAGTGCATCAATCATGACCGTTGGCATGTTGTTCATAATGGACGATAGGATCGCTGCGATAAAGCCCATGCCTACCGTCGTCGCGAACAACCCTTTGTCTGCTACGGCTTGTATGACACTGCCTAACGCATCGGTAAGCCCCGCGTTTCGCAAGCCATAAACAACCACATACATGCCAATGGAGAAAATCACAACGGCCCAGGGCGCGCCTTTCACAAGCTTCCAGGTATGAATCGCAGGGCTTTTTCTAGCGGCGAACAAAAAGGCAATGGCCGCGACCCCGGCAATAATCGATACAGGGATGGATAAAAATTCACTGCCGAAATACGCAACAAGCAGCGCAGCTAAAATGACCCAAGATAATTTAAACAGCCTCATATCCTTAATGGCTTCACTCGGCTTTTTTAGCTGGGTGAGATTATAGCTCTTTGGAAGGCTTTTGCGGAAATACAGATACAACACCAGCAGACTTGCGATGATCGAAAAGAAATTCGGAACAATCATACGACTCGCGTATTCAGCAAATCCGATGTCGAAATAATCAGCAGATACAATATTCACCAAGTTACTTACGACAAGCGGCAATGAAGCTGTATCGGCAATGAACCCACTCGCCATAATAAACGGTAATATCATCTTTTCATCAAACTTAAGCGCCCGAACCATCGCTAATACAATGGGCGTGATGATCAATGCTGCACCATCGTTGGCAAATAGAGCCGCGACCGCCGATCCAAGCAGGATAATAAACACAAACATGAGTAGACCGTTTCCGCGTGCCAGCCGCGCCATATGTAACGCCGCCCACTCAAAAAATCCAATTTCATCAAGTACCAATGAGATTAGAATGATGGCCACAAACGCCAAGGTTGCATTCCAGACAATGCCGGTGACAGTCCCAACATCTGCGAAGCTGACCACGCCGAAAATTAACGCGAGAATGGCTCCAGCACTTGCCGACCAACCGATATTTAATCCCTTTGGTTGCCAAATGACAAACGTTAGAGTTACTAAAAAAATAAGAAAAGCAGTAATAGCCATGTAATCCTCCACACTATTCGCAGTCATTTTTTAACTGATCGATTTTTCCTTTTAAGGATGGGATATATCCTAAAACTGCCTGAATGTAAGGTTTGTCTTCAATATTTAAGGAATAATAAATCCATTGACCTTTACGCGTTTCGTTCACAAGCCCTGCCGCTTTTAATTTACGCAGATGCTGGCTTGCGTTGGGCTGTGACGTTTCCAATAAATCCACAATGTCACAAACGCAAAGGGCTCGTTCTTTCAATAAGGCCAGCATCGTCAGCCGGGTCTTGTCACCAAGCAGTTTAAAATTTTCTGACATTTCATTGATTTGTTCCATATCAACCCTCCCTTGAATGCTATACCACCTTATGCTCTTTTAACAGCTGCAACACATTTTCTCGAATCAAATCCCGTGTAACCCGGAATTCTTCAATGGTTCCTCCGCCTTGCTTTGGAGTTGGGTCAGGGATATCCCACTGCACATTCGTTATGCCAAATGGCACAATTGGACATTTTTCATTCACTTGCTCGCAAAGTTTAATGACAATTTGGGAGCTAATGAAGACTTTCATATCAATACGCTTCGATTGTTGATCCGATATATCGATACCTACTTCCTTCATGACTTCAATCGTTAAGGGGTGAATCTGACTTTTTTCTACGCCCGCACTATTAACACTCACTTTATCTCCTGCAAAATGTCTAGCAAACGCTTCAGCCATTTGACTTCTACACCGATTATGAACACATAAGAAATACATCCACCAAGGCCTATCCATTTACTCGCCTCTCCCCAAATGAATTATGTAATAAATATATACGAATACACTTATATAATCAACTGATTATATTATTAAATATTTGTAAATGATAAATAAATTAAAGCTTCCACGGAAGCTTTAAGAGTTTGAATTTAGAATTTCCGAGCCGCAAAAAGGTTTGTCCGCTGACTTTGGGATCCTTATATTAAAGTATTACTTCTTCTTTCTAATAACATTACGTCTCTCCATTGGCCGTTCATTTTCCCAAGTTTTTCTCTTGTGCCAACTTCTCGAAACCCAGATTTATAGTGCAGTTTAAGACTCGGGATATTCTCCGGAAAAATCCCCGCTTGTAGGGTCCAGAATCCATTTTGTTCTGAGAGATCAATTAATTCTTTCATCAAACAATCCCCGATACCTTTTCCTCTTTAATGTTTGATATAAATACTGACCTCAGCTACCCCAGAATAAACGGGCCTAGAAGAAATTCTGCTCAATGCAGCCCACCCTAATATAATATTATCTTTAACGCAAACAATACTACAATCAGAAACGTGGTTTGAAAACCATTGCTCTCTAGGAGGAGCTTCTGTCTGAAAAGTCGCGTTTCCTGTCGCTATCCCGTCGAGGTAAATTGCTTTTATTTGATCCCAATCTTCTTCAAATGTACTGCGCAATAATAGTGGCATCATGTAATCTCCCTCTATTAAGTACAACCCATTCAATAATTCTTCATACTCATTAAATTTCCTTCTTTCCCCATTACCCAACCACACTTCATAGAAAAGCCACTGGTGAACCGTCATCTTTCCTCATCGCATTTCAATAAACAAATAGCCAAAGCTAGCCACAGAAGGGGCATTCTGTATCTTACTTTGGCACTGGATCTTTAACTCCTCAATTGATGAAGGAATCTATCTATGTCGGATGACAAGAAATTATTCAATAAATGACAAGAAACTGGTCATATAACTATTTTGATCCGAATCCCCATCACCATTAGAAAAAAGAAAGCCCCAAGTGGGACCTTATACTAGTATCTCATTAAGCTATAGTTTTCCGTCTTAACAAACTGATGTAGGGTTGTCTGTTTCCTTCGCTCATCGTATTGACCTCCTGCTCCACCGTAGGTAGCTTGTCACAACAGGCGGCTTAGCGGAGGAAAGATCAGTCTGTCGCCACATTAACTATATCCTACCCTACCAAGTTGGAACAGATATGCTCCTAGTGATATAAAAGAAGCAGCCGACAAATGTTTGCCGGCCACATCTTGTGCTCGTATTATTCGTCTGGCAGTGCCAAGCCGCGGTTATCAGTCAAGCAGTCAACGAACGGGTGTGTAGCGGAGCAGCACGACGCCAGAGACGAAAGGTTTGGTCTCCGTCAGCTTCAGGTCCAGTCGATCACGCATTCCCCCAACAATTGAGGACCACGTCCGGCAACAATGGGCTGTACCAGGAAGTGATACTCATCCACCAATCCCAGTTGTGCCAGGGTGGAACCGAGGCCGGGACCGCCGTTAACGAGTAAGCTCTTCCCTTCTGCCATAAGCTGTGGCACCTGCTCGGAAACAGGCCCCTTCAATAAGAAAGAGTTCTGCCACGACACTTGATCTAGCGTCCGCGAGACCACGTACTTGGGTTTCCGATCGAGCTGGCGTGCGAAGTCGACCAAGAATTGAGGTCCGACGCCGTTGCTGGCTATGGCTGGCCAGGCACTTTCCATCAACTGATAGATTTCGCGTCCTAAAAGCAGACCGTCGGACTGGTCCATCATGTCCACCGAATACTGGTGGAGCTCCTCATCTGCAATCACCTGCGTATGGTCACAGCAACCGTCCAGTGTCACATTCATCTGCAGGATTAAACGTCCCATATTCAACCTCCTTGCTGTCTATATTCTATCAAAGAATAGCAGGCCCGGTTTCTTATAGATTGCTAATGTGCACAGTTCAGACCCGACCGAGATGGTAAATTAAACAATTCTGCCTGTTAGCTTAATCCCGTAGGGAGTTTTCATATACCTCCTTTTCACTTCAAAGGAGACTCGTCGGGAATGAGATCAAGTTCTTGTCACCCGACAGTTGTTCAACACAGGCGAATGCTCTCAGGTTACACTCAGGATAATGTCCTTTAGTTCAATCACAGTCTTGATTCGATAGCTGGCCTGTGAGAAGTCATGTGTTTTTGTGAAGTCGTTATGGACAATAGCACAGTCGATACCAGCCGCCACGGCTGAGTTCAACCCTCTGTTTGAATCCTCTACAACCAGGGTCTCTTCTTTGGTAGCTCCCAAGCGCTTTAAGCCGGTCAAGTATGGTTCCGGGTGCGGTTTGGTGCGCTCGTAGTCTTCGCGAACAAGGACGAATTCCATGAATTGTCTAATCTGGCGCTTTTCATGAATAAGTTGAAAATCCGCACGTTTTGCAGTCGTCACGATGGCCATGCGGACGTACTTTGACAGTTCGGCTAGAGTTTCAACTACGCCTTCAATCTCTATGGCTTCTGTTCTTAGATATTCCTGATAATAGACGTTACGGACCTCACGCTGCTTACTGATGGTCTGTTCATCAATACCTGCCGCCCTAGCTTGGGACCAAGTGCCCAATGACTGGGTCATGTCGCGGAGGTATTGATCTTTATCCAAGGTAAATCCAATGTCAGCCAGAGCGCGTTCTCCCGCTTTGTAATACCAGAATTCAGTATCAACCAGAACACCATCATGATCGAAGAGTATGTACTTTTTCATTGTTTCGTTCTCCTTTGTCAGCTGCGGCAACCATGCCTACAGATCCTAATTCGGAATCACATCCCAATCGTCCTTCTTTTTACATTAGCCAATCTTATCAATGAACTAATTGCGCTAATCGAGATTTATATATGTTAATGACTTTTTTGTCCTTTTTCTTGACATAGACCAGTCATGTGCCAAATTCCTTTTTAAATATTTTTTTAAAAGAAGGCTTCCATTCTGACAAATCCTGATAAACAAACGTTATATTGTCACATATTTTATCTGCAGCTTCGTACATATGTTTTATATCATTAGCCGTAAATAATATATATCCTTTGCGTTGAGTACTGTCTACAATTGTTGGTATGGTGTCGCCCTCTTTTACTAATAGATCAATTAATACGACCTCGGATATGTTAGCTAACCCTTTATACTTGATTTCTTTTAAGCAACCTGGTTTGGGAATCAAGCTTAAAGACATGGCTTGACATTTTGAAGGTACACGTCTAAATTCATCTATAGTCTTAGTAGCTAACGCATCATAATAGTATCCAAATTGAGATATACCGGTTGTTAGTTCTACCATTTTCCAAATATTACCGCCACCTAACCTGACTTGAGACTCTATGATTATTGGCTTATTTTGTTTGTCTATCTTTACCTCTGTATGAGTAATGCCGTCTTCCAGCTGCATGTCGTCCAAAAATAGCATTACTTTTTCCATGATTAATTTTTTCTGAGATTCATCTATAGGTGCCGGCATAATAGTATAGTTTATTATAAACGTATCTTCTTTAAATATTTCAGCTGATATAGCTAGTATAGAATGTTTTTTGTTATATGAAACGGCTTCGACCGTATAAACTACGTCACCTTCAACGTACTCTTCCACTAAAATTTATGTTGTTGCAAACTATCGAATCTATCGAAAAGTCTTTACCTGCTAGAATTTCACGCATCATGTCTTTATTGCGGGTTATCATATTAGCGTTGTAAGAAAATCCTTTAACATCAAAAATCTTTACAATTATGCAAGCCGTATCTAAGGCTACTTCGTTGAAAGATACAACCATATCAAAAGGTTTCTCTTTGTACAATTCTTCAGCATAGTATACACACACGGGTATGTTTGTTGTGTCTATTTCTTTTTTATAGAAACACTTTTCTAAGATAGTTCCATCGAAATATATGTGTTTAGTGTAAGACCCTATATACGAAAAAGTATATCCCCTGTCTAAAGCATCTTGTATAGGCTTTGTCCATCCCCCTATAAATAAAACGTGTGGTGTATTTTCTATGTCAGTTCCTTTTAATACCTTATACATCATAATCATCTCCTCTAAATTGAACTCGTATATTCAATGTTGGTTCCTTTTAATACGCCTCGCCTTAACAACGCTATTAAACACAATGCTGTTCCGAAGCCACCTATAAATAACGTAGTTTGAAGCCCAAATATAGAAACTAAAAATGCACTAGAAAAACTTCCTAATGCCCAAGCTCCCCAATTAAGCGTACGCTGTACAGCGTTTACTCTGCCCAGCATGTGACTTGGTGAGGCAAGTTGTCGTATGGTTTCAGCGTAAGGGGCAAATACACCTTCTCCCATACCATGTATGATACTTACAGCCACTATACCGTAAACGGTTCCCAAATATCCCATTATGGGTATAAAGGACAGACCCAGAACTGATACAGTAGCGCTATAAATAAGCATTTTTGTATTATTAACTTGTTGACTTTTTTTAGGAGTATCGTATTGCCTATTAAAAATCCCACCGCTGCCGAACCTACAACAAAGCCTATTTCAAGTTCAGATAGACCTATTACCTTATAAAGGAATATTACTAAAATGCTGTTTAGTATATATTTAAAAAAACCGTAAACAGCGCCCCAGCTTACAATTGGTTCCAATACAGGGTGGTTTTTAAAATATTTCAACCCTTCATATATGTTTTTATATATAGATTTTATATTTACGTTTTTTAAAGAGCCCTCTGTATGTGGTTTAAACCTTGAAATAAATAATACACACACAAAACAAACAAAATACGTTACTGCGTCAACAGTGAATGAGCCTGTTAATCCAACTAGAGTAATAACGATTCCTGCTAGCATAGTACCAATTACTATAGCAAGAGACTCCGAAAGGGCTAGTTGAGCATTTCCTTTTTTTAAGTTGTCTTTATCTGTTAATATTTCCGGTAAGAAAGAAGGAATTGCAATGTTGTAAAACGTGGTAAATATTCCATTTAGAAACATGAGAAACACCAATAAAGGGAACGTTATGTTATTTGTTACAGCCATTATGAATACTGATAAAAGTAAAACGCCTTGACATATACTACAAATTAGCAAAACCTTTTTTCTATGAAGGATGTCTATCAAAGCACCGGCTACTAATCCGAAAATTAGGTAGGGTATGAATATAATCCCACGAAGCAAGGCAGCATCCGCCTCACTTGTTTTTAGCACCTCTAATGCAAAAAGTGGCAAAGCTACTACAGTAAACTGGGTACCTAACAAACTTATAGACTGTCCTAGCCAAAGCTTGTAAAAATTAAAATATTTTTTATTTTTCATAATACACCTCTATAAATTCAAGTTTACGATTTAAATAAGATCAGACGAAAGCTATCTTTCATCTAATGTCCTTGTGTGTTCGTTTACCACCGCTGCCGTCCCCCATAAAATAATCGTCAATACATACTCGGTTAACCAAGGGACGCAATATTTCTGCAAAACGCTTGCTACTTGGTAATACGAGTGCGATGGCAACCTGTGCAGGAATACCGAATTCGGCAAGCAGTAGGACATAGGGCGCAAAATGCTTGCGAATATCTTCCCTATCGGTCTCTACTATCATACTTACCCGAACTTTGGTTCCCAACTGTTGCAGCATCTTCATGTCCCTGCGGACAAGCGGGCTTCGTGTTTGAACAAGCAGGAAGTCCGGGGGATTGTCTATCATAATTTCCAGTAAAGACTGCGTAATTTTCTCCTTGAGTTCGATTGGGGATAGCCCGCCATCTCTCATCAGCTAAATTGACTTCGTCTGTTGCATTTATAACTGTTGGCTTATTTTGTTTTCTCATGTAATCACCTCCACGGAAACCTAGTATAAACCCAAAATTCATCATTTGTACGGATTTGGGAATATAAGAGCAAGATTACAAAATCAAATAAAAGCAATTTATGATAAAAATATATGAGAGTTATGTATGGCAAAACAGGAGGGCCTTTAGATTGGGAACACATCAATTTCTTAACCAATTTACTCTTAACGGGATTAAATTCTGCTCTTTTCTTATCCAAATTTGCTTAGAATGGTTTTTTCTGAAATGCTCGCGGTACCCCTATTGCAAATTTAGCAGTGCTACGTCCGATAGTGAGTCGGATAGGTCTTCAGACCAAACTTAATAATTCCGTCATCAAAAGTAGGATTATGGAGATATACGACGCCTGCCGCTGAATCCCCCCCCCCCCCGTATTATTCCATTATCCTGCCCGTAGGTTGAGAAAAAAGGCTGCTTTACGGCAGCCTAAATACAATTAAACTATTGTGTCCCACAACCTATTTTATTGGATTAGTTCGTTATGATTTTTACGATACTCCATAGGGGCTTTATTCCCATGTTTTTTAAACGATTTCGTGAAATGAGTTGTATTAAAGAACAACTCATTCCGTTAACCTTGGCTTTTCGGGTTCCATACTTATTGCGTGGGAAGACAGCGATGTCTCAAGAGAGGCTTAATGGGTGACAGGCTTTCCTTTCCTGGAGCGATTCTTGTTTTAGCCTAATGTTAGCGGGGCAGAAAGTTAGCCAAGCTTCATTACAATGTCACAAAAATTCAATCATAAACAGGTGAAAAACATGAACAAAACGGCGATTTTGGTGTTACTTGAACTTGTAGAGCATCCGGCTGGCTTAAAGGTTTGATAATTGCCCCAGAGCATCTTAATTATTTAGTAGACGTCCATTATCATTCCATTGACCGTACATTTTGTTTTCTCTCGTGTTTGCTATGAATTTGTCTAATCTGCTCTCAAATAACTCCGGTTGATTTTTTATGCTTTGTATCGTGTCGATCCGAACTCTTTTATACAGATCCGGTAATGCCTTGAAATTCTCATATACATGCTTTTCCTCTTTCAGCCTTTGCTCTATAACCGGATCGATTCGAAAAGAATCGTAATCCATATCAGGAAGTACCTTTCTTCCTTCGTCTGTCATCAACCCTAACTTTTCGAGGCGGCGGACACGTTCTTTATTCAATTCAGTCCATGAGCTTTTTTTGCTTCGAGGGGACAGTCTCTGAGCCAGCTCCGTTTCAAATATTTTCTTCTTGACTCCATCGATCCATCCATAGCACAAAGCTTCCTCGACCACGTCCAAATATAAGAGCGTATCCGATTTGGGTATCATACTAATCAAGACCCAACAAGATTTTCCAGTCTTACTATTTTCCTGTAGCCAAAACCTCAACTCTTCTCTCGATTTTAGGGGAATTAAATTATCCATTTCCATATTTGAAAAAAGATTTCCTTTCTACATTTATCATATATCCGTTAATTCATGCTTACTTTCTCAACATATGATTTGGAAATTGCTGCTTTTATCATGATCAGTAAGAATGCAAACAACAAAATTATAATACCGCCTCAGATAAGTTGATGCTCGCCCAATTGAGAAATAAACAAGCCGCCGATCCATGTCCCTACCGTAATGCCAACATTAGAAAAGGAAACAAATAAGCTGTTACCGAATTCGGGAGCTTCTTTCGCATCAGTCATTAACAAGGCTTGACTTAGAATAAGCCCCCCGGAATGCACAGCTCCCCACACAAATACGATGACCGCCATCGGCCAAAAATGAGAACCCCAATAATAAATAAATAAGTAAATGACCGCATATACGAGAGGAAACAGGATAACCGTTTTTGTCATGCTTTTGTTCAGAAAGAACCCGAACAAGAAGTTTCCTGCAATCATGGTGACGCCAAAGATCATCAACATCACGCTAATCCAGGTACCGTTCATTTGGGTGACTTCTCCGAGATATTCGGCAAAGTAGCTGTAAACCGAACTCATCGCTGTAAAGATCATCACCACGATCAAGATCGTTAACCACAATTGAGGTTCGCGCAATATGCCGAGATGCTTGCCGAAAGACATTCTTTTCTTAACAGGCATTGAAGGCAGCCAGACCAGTATGCCTATAAAGGCAATGACGCTCACAATAGCTCCAAACAGGAAAGCAGCTTCCAGCGAAATTTTTGTGGAGAGATAGGATGTAATCGGTACGCCAAAAGCGAATCCAACGGTTACTCCGGCCATAACCTGAGTGACCGCTTTGCCGCTCTTTTCGGGAGGAACAAGGCTGGCAGCGGTCGCAAGTGCAATCGAAAAAAAGACAGGATGAAAAAACGCAGGAACAATCCGGAAGGCCAGCATAACTTCGAACCTTGTAGTATAAGCATACACCAAATTAGAGATGGCAAACATCAGGATAGCGGATAGTAAGATCGCTTTTCGATTCATGCCGGAAGCGAGTAATGTTAGGAATGGGCCTGAAATGGCAACGATAAAAGCAAATGCACTCACAAGGTACCCGGCCTCCGAGGGCGCTATGTGAAACTTTTGAGTGACTTGGGGAAGAACTCCGATCATGCCCATTTCAGTTGTTATGATGCCAAATATACCTAAAGCCAGAAAAAAGATAAGTGAAGAGTAGCTATTTTTCATAAATCGTGCCTCCATTGGTGTATAAAAAAATGGCCTTCAGTTGCAAGACCATTTTTCATAATGAGTTACTGTTTGTTGGATATTACCTTATCAAGAAACTGATCTGCGTCGCTATTGAATTTCCAATTAACTCCAAATTTATCAACTAGCATTCCAAAGCACGAAGACCAAGGAGTATTGGATAACGGCATGATGACATGACCGCCAAGGGACAAATGACTAAAGTATTCTTTCAGTTTTTTCTTATCATCGATGACTAGACTAATCAGAATATTATTTCCTTTCACCAGCTCGCCTGTTACTGCCTTCATTGAAGGCAAAATGTCCGACATCATGATTTTCCCGCCTGCGAATTCTATGGAAGACTCCATGATCATATTTAACTCATTTTCCGGCATTGGGTAGTTTGGATCTTGCGGGATATCCCCAAATTTCACTTTTTTTACTTCAATTGCTTTTAAAGCCTCCGAATAAAATTCAATCACTTGTTCTGCAATTCCATCAAAGTTTAAATATGCAATAGCTGACATAAAGCATAACCTCCTTCTTGTTATAAATGTAGTATAATCTATAATAGGTGACAGCTTTATGTCATCGTTTCATACTAAATTTAAAAAAAGAGGGGAACCGATGGAAAAGGTTGAGAGACTAATCTCTATCATAATGATCTTGCTGAAAAAAGATGTCGTTTCCACCAAAGAATTCGCGCAATTATTTAACGTCTCCAAAAGAACGATTCTTCGCGATATGGAATCCTTGAGTTTATCAAACATCCCGATCTATTCGGTCATTGGAGTTCATGGCGGCTACGGCATTATGGATGAATACAAGGTTGATAAACGTCTTTTAAGCAGCTCCGACTTAGAGAATATATTGACTGCACTCGGCGGATTGGAACAAATTCTAATTAGCGAAGGAGTTGAAATGACGATCAAAAAAATAGAAGCCATGGTTAGCCCATTGGCTCCGAAAGGTTCAATTCAACTATCTTTTTATGATTGGGAGGGTCGGTCTGAGATTCGTCAAACCTTGAGGACATGTCAGGAAGCCATATTAAAGAGAAGATTAGTTTCATTTGATTATATAGATAAAAATGGCACTGCGACGAAAAGAACTATCGAGCCCTATCAGCTTCATTTTAGCGAAACGAGTTGGTATCTGAAAGGATTCTGTTTACAACGTCTAGGATATAGAATGTTTAAATTATCTCGGATCGATCATCTTAATATAAATGAACAAACGTTTAGCCCTAGAGATGATTTGTTGGAACAAGAGCAGGAAGCAAGTTATCAACCTGAACTAGTCGCAGTCAAGGCGTTGATTTCGCCTGGCATAAAAGATCAATTCATTGAAAGGTACGGTCGAAAGAGCATTGAAAACTATAGCACTGATTATTTATTAGCAACAATCCATGTTCCGCACAACAGTATTGGATTTCAATTTTTAGCGAGCTTCGGTACAAATCTGAAAATCGTAGAGCCCAAAACCTATGTTGAAGAATTTCAAGATTATTTGAATAAAATGGTGGAGATTTATACTTCAAAATGCTCCCATTAACATCAAAATGTTGGCCCGTTACTTCAATAAGCCAAAGAGAAGTTGCCACCAAGCGACCTACACTATAAGAGACACTAAAAGTCGTTAATGATGAGCGGTTAACCATTCGCGAGCAATGTGCAGCCGATGTAGGATTGCAGCCTGTTTTAAATTTAATAACCCCATATCAACTGATGTTTCTATGTAACCTACAATTTGATCAAACATAAATACATTAAGTTTCTGGTTTATTACTTCCTTTTCGTACTCCATATCTCCCAGTACAAAAGGAACAAACTCTTCTACATCTTTGGACTAAACCTCTTGTAAATCATTGATTGTTGGTATGTAATATAGCGTCTTTCTCAATTCATCACTAAGACCATAGTGTTCTAGTAATTTTCCGTTTAATAATCTGAAATCATTATGGTATAAACCATGTATTTCTTTATCGGCATCCATTCTGTTTCTCAGCCAAGGTAGGTAAAAACCTTTCAGCCATATTTCATCAGCAATCAAATGTGTATAGTATCCCAATATATAAAGACTTTCTGCTTGCGAACTAGATTTATTCAAAAATCCTTTATAATCAACACTTCTAGAATAGTCTTGATGTTCACCTATAAAAAAATGCGATTCGTTTTTAGTTGCAACAGCATCTGGAGCAATACTTCCAAGTAAAAAAGACGTTCTATCTTCTATCGACAGACGCGCTGCAATTTTATTTGCAATAATTAAATGCATTATTCTTGAACCCATACTATCGCCCCCGTTATCCAATTAATAAAACTATATTACCACTATTTTCCTAGCAGTGGCACACCGAATCAAAGCTGCGTTAAATTGACCGTTAGCCATCAATCTGTTCTTTCATGGTAGCTTAAAAATTATTGATTTTCCTCCCCCTGGTTGGCTTAGTGTAATTCTTCCGTTCATCAGTCCCATTATCACTTCAAATAGAGCGTATAACCCAAATCCTCCAATAAATATGTCACCGAAGTTCTCTTTAAGATACTTTATAAAATCACATCCGATTAATGTTTTCACTAACATCAATACATTATCATGCACTAGAAGTTACGTTATGCTGCCGGTTAGCGTAACGCGGCTGTCGATCGATGCCGGCAGCCGCGTTTTGGTTGTTTATTGAGCTATCGTGTACTGATGCATTCCGAAATCGAATTCCGGAGGAAGCCAAAAAAATTTTTAAAACAATACTGACATACTGTTGTCAGTAGCATTTTTTTATAATCGAAGTAAGTAACCGTAAGGGAGTGGGGGATAAATGCGAAGTATTTGGTCCAAAATGATATGATACGTTATTGTATAATTTATTATAGGAAGGATGGTATCTCGTGAATTTTGCTTCTGTACGCATCATTACCGACGACGTGGATCGTCTCGTCGAGTTCTATGAGAAAGTCATGGGCGTTTCGGCGGAACGCCCCGCGCCCGTCTTTGCCGAACTCGTTGTGCCATCGTGTACCCTGGCGATCGGCCACTCCCAGACGGTACAACTGTTCGGCGCTGGTTCCGCAGTGGCGGCCGACAATCACACTGTCATCATCGAGTTCCGCGTCCACGATGTCGATGCCGAATACGAGCGCTTGAAGCCGTTTGTCGACCAGTGGGTAAAGGAACCAACCACGATGCCGTGGGGGAACCGTGCTGTACTGTTTCGCGATCCTGATGGCAACCTGATTAACCTCTTCGCACCGGTGACCGAGGAAGCGATCAAACGGTTCAGCGGTAGGCGTTGACGGACAGTTGAAGTGAGTGAGGCGAATTAGATAGTTTGTAATTTTACTGACCGCTTCATAGAAAGATACCAGAGACCATAGCAACGAGCTATGGTCTCTTCATTTTATTTAGGTCTTCATTATTTATTGAGAAATGGATCTATTTCGCGACCCTCTTTGTCTAAATATATTTTGTTATCGACTTCCGCATAGCTCCAAAAAATGTTTCTTTTAATCTCAAATAGCTTTCCCAGCCGGTAATAAAAGTGGTTAATGGAATTACTACGAACGTCTTCCTGGAGTTCTCTTTTTGGAGACTTATCCTCTATGCTAAACGCCTCCTTTTTTTGGGCGAGTTTCTCCAACGATTTAATAACGGTGTGGAAAGATCAGGTCTCCAACCCATTTATTTGCCCCCAGGGCTACCGATAATGATCGGCAGCAGTTTCAAGTATCGTTCTGCGTTAATTCAATCATTTTTTACGCCATGCATCATAATCACCAGCATTCCCCATGACAGGGCACTTGTCACTCGACAAAGGTGGTGCCTGTTAAAGACACCATCTTTTGACAGTAAGGCTTACACCTGATTATGCAAAATAATATTTTAACACCTTACATGTTTGCGTTTGAAACCAAGTTGCCCTCTAGCTTCTGCCTTTTGAATATTTTCGAAAGCATTTAGATACTTGCTTTTTCCCTTGTCTTTTTTGACTTCTACCGGGCATACTGCCTTCGCAGTTGCGACCGCCTTATCATGGAGTGGCAAATAGGAAGTCGCCACTGTATATATAAAATTATTCATGGCATATTTCGTTCGCTCAGGAGCATCGTGAATCGTATTTTCCACTTGCTCAAGCATCAGGGCGAGCTTGCTTTCGGAAAATTCACTGTCCGGACGACTACCCAACAGCCAGCAATAACAACTCCAGCCTGCTGACATCCTCAAATCTTCGAAGCTTACGATCCACTTATCGGCAACATCTTGCGCAATATCCGCTTCCGATAAAGTGACAGCCACCACAAAATCAGACAACATATAAAAATACGCTGAATCCATCCAACGATCATAATCTGCCTCAGTCATTGCGTTTGGTTCAGCAATGATACCGGCAAAGTACATGGCGTCGTAATTCCCTGTGGCATAAAGCTGCTCCGCCAAAGATTGATTGAGCTTGGTTTTCTTGAAAATCGGCTTCATCTCGCCTGTCGCTACGCCAAGAAGCGGCTCTCTCGCGCCATTGGATATGTACATTTTCTTAATTCGTTCCTTGGCAAGAGCTTCAAGCTCCTGCATAACCATTTCTAGATTCATTCTTTAACACTTCCTTCTACTTGGAGTTTTTGCCCTATCTGGCACTTTGATGAATCCTACACTTTAAGTAGTTTAACATGGAACTATATCCCATAAAAAACCGCCTGCTGCCACCACGCAATCCTGCCCGTTCGTACAACGCGGCTGCCGATCCATGCCGGCAGCCGCGTCATTGTTGTTGATTAAGCTAACGTTTCCCGTCCCTCGGTTTTAAGGGTTTATCTCACATTTACTCACTCATTCGCAGGATTTCGTCACCTGGAATCCGGTCAATCTTAAGAAGAGGCATGGATAAGACCGGTTGAGGTGGTGGGCTGGGCATACGGAAATAAAGGAACTATCAGGAAATATCCCCCAGTTAGTTTATACTGCACGCATACTCCACAAATCCACTGGAGGTTCACCCTCCCAGATCTCAACGGGTCGCTACCCTTACATTCCTTCGTCATACCTGTCCAAGGTGTGGAGACCGATAGCGTTTAGCGGATGGGTCTTAGCCCTTTTGGGACACGAACTCGGTCCTCCGTGCTTTCTTTGTGAAATCCTACGAACGAGTCAATATACGTGATGCTTCTTAACTTAAGCTGCTTCTGTCCAGGTCAGGACGGTTTTCTCAGGCGTGAAACTTTCTCCTCGCTGAACAATTCCAACTGGAATACGTGCTAGCTTTCCAATTAACTTAAATATGGATTGCTGCTTTTTCATCTTCTTTTCTTGCAAAGTATGCTCATGAAGATGCCGGAATACAGGGTTATTCCAAACAAGCTGAACCGTCGCGAGATAGAGATATTTTCGCAAAGCCGAGTCTCTTCGTTTCGAAAGAATAATTCGCCCTTTTCGCTTTCCAGACGTACTTTCGGCCAAATTTAGGCCTGCCTTTCGTAATACCTGACGTCCATGTGCATACTGTCTTAGATCTCCTGTGCCAGCTAGTATGGCCGCTGTGAAGATCTTTCCGAGACCTTTTATGGTACGAATCTGCTGCGCCATTGGAATCTCAGTAAGCAGAGCTTCGATATCTTTTTCAATCTCCTCAAGCATAGTGGTAACTCGTTCATATTCGATTCCTCTACAGCGGTTCGATCTCCGACACTGCGTTTGGCCTGTGCGATGAGCTGTGCGGCCTTCTCTATCCCCGTAGAACCCCCAGCGCGCTGCATATGGACTCGCCAAGCATGGATTACATCCGGCACTGTATACGTTTCCAAATCTTGTGGGCTAGGAAATGTCTTGAGNTTTGGCCTGTGCGATGAGCTGTGCGGCCTTCTCTATCCCCGTAGAACCCCCAGCGCGCTGCATATGGACTCGCCAAGCATGGATTACATCCGGCACTGTATACGTTTCCAAATCTTGTGGGCTAGGAAATGTCTTGAGGGTTGTCGTTTTGAAATGACGATTCCTCGGAAATTTGTGGACTGTGCCACATGAGTTTCTTTGGCCATGTCGATCCCAACGACGAGATGCGAAGTAGTAATTTGTTCAATTCGTTGATTTTGTCCGTCGGTTTGTTTAAACTTCATAGTAAGAGCGCCTCCTTGATGGTGTAGTGGACAAACCCATCATCATACCTTAGGCGCTCCTTTTTTTACAAAGCCAATTTCTTAGGCTCAACAGGAATGTTTAGTGCAAACCTCTCCTTTGCTTCCAGGCCATTAAGTTTATTCAACATGGAAGGATTAGCCTTCATGGGAACCTCTTACTCACAGTTTTTTTCGTTTACCCAACAAACGGTCAGCAGAAAGCCAAGTAAATCTTTAGAAAGCTAACAGCGGTGGGTGACGAAGGCAGAGGAGCAGACCAAATGCGGCGAAGCGCTTGGCCTGCTCCTAACGATGCAGCAGAAGCCGTTATTTCGATGGATCGCTGGTCGGCTCGAACGTATTTACCGTTACAGATACGGATTTGTATCCGGTAAAATCGCCCTTGCCTGCGGTTTCGAATGTCGTCGCGGTGAAACTTTCGGCGCTGCCGCTGCCCGTCTGCTTCAATTCCGCCGTACCAAGTGCCTTGCCAGCCGCATCATAGAAGTTCAGTGTGGCATCGTATCGGTAATTGCCCGTTTGTTTCAGGCTGACCCAGCCGCGTATTTTCGTAAAACCGTCCTGCGCGGCCATCCGGAAATCGCCGACGCCTAGTCTGTTCGACGAATCGTAGACATCGACGGTAGGCGGAACCGGCAGCCCCATCGGAACCGGACCTACATTAGCCAGCGAAGCAAATGCATATCCCGTCACGTCGCGATCGGCCGTCGCCTTGAAATCGCGAATCTGATCGCCCTTGGCGACGAACGCCGCTTGGATCGGCACTTTTCCTATATACTTGCCCTGGTCGTCATAGAATAAAAGATCTCCCGTAACCGTAACGTCGCTTCCCGGAGCAATGCCGCTTTTTCGCGAGTCCGCCATCGCTTCCCAGTGATCCTGCCCGACAAACAGCTTGCCTTCGACCGCGGATCCTTCGGCTGTTTTGGTTACCTGCAGATGGCCGGCGCGAATACCGCTGTTCATGTTCGTGACGTGAAAGTCGTTGTCGACTTGGATCGTCGTGCTGTCGTGATCGTAGGCAACTACGGCGCCCAAGCTTTCAGCGACAAAACGGATCGGAACATACGCATGCCCGTCCACATTGATGGTCGAGTAGCCGTCAGGCAGCTGCTTTGCTTCGCCGTTAACCTCATATTTCGCCGGGAATAGCACCGCATTAATGGCATTATCTGCATAAACCGCCGTCGCACCGGCCAAAATGGCGCCAACGACGAATCCTATCGCATATTTCCTCATTCGACAATCTCCTCCTGATTTAAAAAAATCATGTAACGCACTACCGAGTTTAGACGCAAAAAGACACCGGAAGTTGCAAAACGGCGCCGCTAACAGGCGGTTTTACTGCCGAAGGCTTCTTGAATAATGCGGTCACTAGACCAGTAATAGACAAAGCAACCAATGAACTTGTTTGTCCGACCTTCACTGCATTCATACAACACTTTGCTCTACCAAATGTTAAAATCATTAACTTCATGAAATGCGACCTTGAAACGGACAATGTTTGTGTCGTCCGACAGATTTATTATTATATATATCACCTTCTTCTTCGGCTTATCAAGATAGCGACTTCTACAGGCTTGGGGCTCGGCACTCGTCCTCAGGGGTAATCAAACTACCTCTTTGTGGCGATATACGGTGTTGGAAAAGTACCTTGTTCGCTAAGGCGCGGTCCAAAGTCAAGACGTCTGTCAGCTTAATCACTGCGTATAGAAATAGGACGAAACAGTAGCAGTGCCCTGATCGTCCTATTTCTATTTGGATCGCCATTCCTTTGGATTGCTCCTTCCTTATTTTACTTTCTGGATTTCCAGTAACTGACCGAACAATCCGTCCATCTCCGTGGATAGCTTATTATAGCCTCCCTGCTGGATGAGTCTGCCCTTATCTAGTACGATAACCTGATCTGCATGTCGAAGTGTGGACAATCGATGAGCGATGACAATAATCGTCATGCTTCCTCTCAATCTCTCGATCGATTTTTGAATAATCGCTTCATTATCGCTGTCAAGTGCACTTGTAGCTTCGTCCAGAATAAGAATAGCCGGCTTCCGAAGAATCGCTCTTGCCAATACGATTCGTTGACGTTCTCCTCCCGACAACCGTACGCCACGTTCACCGATCACCGTTTCCAGTCCATCAGGCAGCTGCCGTATCAATTCGTCAGATGCTGCGAATCGCAGCGCCTCCCACATTTCTTCATCCGTTGCACTAGGGGCAGCTGCATAAAAATTTTCTTTAATCGTGGAGTGGAATAAGAATGGGTCCTGAGGCACATAACCTACGGTTCCCCTTAATCTTATGGATAATTCCGCACTTAGCTCCTTGCCGTCAATCAACACTTGACCCTTCTCCGGATCGATAAGTCCGATTAAAAGATCCACTAGTGTACTTTTGCCCGCGCCTGATTTCCCTACTATAGCCGTCATGCTGTTGGCCGGCATTCTTAAGCTAATATCTTGCAGCGCGTAGGCCTTCTGATTTGAATCATAACGATAATATACGTTTCGATATTCAATAGCCTGCTCTACGCAAATGTTTTCTGTTTTGGAGGCAAACTGTAATTCCGTTACTTTAGCCGCCTTATAGTCTTTTTCCAGCTCCATTAAGCTGTTGAAGGCTGGAAGCGATTGCGATAGCTGCTCCCAATGATTCTGTATGGTTGCAAACTTCGGCCACAGACGGGAGAAGATTACAATAATAAAAACAAGCTTTTCGGCTTGTACTTGATAGAATACGACAGACATATACATAAAAAAAGAAATTAAAAAACCGGATACTATTTTGTGGTAAAACGTTGAACGATTTTGCAATCCCATAAATTGAACGGAATTTCGCTCCATCTTCTCGCACAGTATGCGAAACCAACTCACATGCTGTTGCTCCATCAAATTGCTTTTGATTTCTTTGATACCGTTGAAATGGTCTGTCATGCCAGCCATATAAGCTTGGGTCAGTGATGAAGCTTGATCACCGTACGCACGGGATTGTTTCGCAAACCTGCGGGAATACAAAGCAAGAGCAATACCGCAAAGCAATACGGTTAGGGTCAGTTCAACCGACAGCCATAACGCAATAAAAATTTGAACCAATGTGAACAGCCCAATCAGAATCAGGCCAAGAAAAACATACACCCCATAATTTACACGATGAAGCTCATTGGTCATATTATGGATGAGATCGGATCTTCTTTTTTTTAAAAAGAATGACCAATTTGCCCGCATGATGGATTCATAAATCTCCAGTCTCAAATACTTAACAAAGCCATGACTTATTTCTCCATTCATGACCGACAAATATCTATATAGTAGAGCTTGTCCTGTCCACATCACGAGGAAGATAACTAATGTAATCGAAAAAGCATGCTCAGCAGGAAATTTTCTTAACGGTTCAAGTATCGTAGAAAGGAATGGGATCGCTCCCGATGAGGCATCAAACAACCCGATCAGACCGAGCATGGCTGCCAGCAGGAAAAACCCGATCCCTTCAATCATACTAATGATCATCATGCCGACTTGAGGCACATACAACTTCAAGCCTGCGTAACGATGTAATTTTCTTATATAAATCCACATATTGGCCATAGGCGTTAAGCTCCTTCTTGGGTCGCTTCCACAATGAGCGCTTCAATTGACTTAATGATTCAGCCTGCTGCCGGCCCTGACGGATAGTCATATCTGCAGTCTTCGGTTGTGCCGATGTGCGGAGGAGCTCGCGAAGCTCAATTTCACTTTGAAGGGTTAGTCCGAAAGCGGTATACATTGGGTCAAGAGACTTGGACATCGTCATACGTTCAATCTGCTGCACCCTCATTCAACATTTTAAGCCTCAATCCGTGAATAAGCCCTTATACTCGGAACAAGTATACGGGCTTACTGCCTAATAGCTGTAGGTATTTAACTGATTAAGATGGATTAAGAACAGCCTCACACTTGATTGCGTTATTATGTCCGTCATTGTTCGCGTCAGGATTACACCAATTTGGTCCACCCATCGTCATCTGTATCGATAGCACCTCCAACATTGGCTGCTGCCACTCCCGCTTCATGAGCTTTGTCATATAGAATCACCTCCTTTCACAGAAAACGATTTAGGACAATTGCTGTATAAAGCGATAAGCGATCAAGCTGCGCATCAATAATCGGGCATTAAGATCAAAAGCATATTCCAGCTTCGGCTCCGTACCCAGCATTTCAAGTGATTGCTTGATTTGAGGAACATTTAAATAATACGAGGCGTTAGAGTCTCTGCAAAGCTTGTGCAATTGATCCCTGAACTCTCCCCAATCCGGCAGCATTCGATATATCCAGTCCGCTCCCTGTACGCCCCTTGCATGAATATTCATCCTCACCATATCGGGCAAGTAACCTTCCGTCGATCTTCGTATAAGGGAGCGATCGATTCCATTTTGAATATATTGCTCGTGTGGCAAAGATAAGCAGAAACGAACGACTCTTGGATCACTGGTCGGATCACGCTCACTGACTGCATAAGGCAATGACAGCTTGGTCGTTGACGTGCCTATGTGGTTTGATACCGAAAAGTGTTGAAATTGATTATTTCTTGAGGTGACCTCATCTGGAGCGTAGTCCGTGAGTCCGACATGATGACACATCAGCTTATCCATAACCCTCGTTCTAGCAGCAAAGCTTGGATGGATAACCAGCGGGATATCAGACTTCTTCTTGGCAAGAGCCGATCTAATTAAATATGCAAAAGCTTGCTTGGCAATAATCGGGATAACAACTGATTTGCCCGTTCGCATCAGCCGTGTATAGTGATTTAACTCTTGAAAAACATTCGTCCAACGAAATGTTCGCAATAACCGTGCGTAATGATCAATGGGGTCTCCCCATGAGATGGTATAGTTGCCTCGGCTCCCATTCAGCAAAACGCCAACATTCTGTTCTTGGGACTGCTCCAGCATACCCGTCAACCAAAAAGAGTTTTCGAAAAACTTGTAAGGCCCCTCCATCAGCTCCAGCATGGTATCCATCTCACTGATCGCATTACGGCCTTCAAAAGCTAAATAGTTTTCTTCAATATTGCCAATATGGCGGGCTGATGCCTGGATGTAGGGAGTTTCATTGGCAATAAGTCTTCTCGGCGTCCAATCTTCAAAATTTGCTGATGGGATATAACTGTAGGCATGCAGCACCTTGCCTTCCTGAAGAAGCGGTTTCGCTGCGAAGCTTGCAACGGCGCCAGAATCCAGCCCACCGCTTAATCTCACGCCGACTTGGCGATGCGTTCGCAGCTTCGATTGAACAGCCTCCTGAAAGACCTCTCTAAAGGCATCCACGTAATCGCCATTCGTCTTCAGCTTAAGCTTAGGGGACGATGCTGCAAATTCATCGTATTGCTCAATATTGACAACTCCCCCTGCCACTGTAAAGGAATGGGCGGGCGGCAGTTGTTTAATTTCATCATAAACCGTGGAGTGAACGTCGATCGTATCAATCATCATGGGAATGGCTAAAAATTCGGCAAACCATGATTCATTTAGCTCTTTATGTATGTCGGGTATAGCAAACAGAGGATTAATAACCGTACAGAATGCGAACCTGGTCGACGCATGATGATAATACAACGTTCGCCTGCCTAACAAGTCACGTGCACCAAAAAGCTGACGGCGGCGTTTATCCCAGATAACAAAGGCATAATCGCCTATCAAATGCTTCGGAGTACTCCTTCCCCACTTCATGTAGGCAGCGAGAATAAGTTCAGAATCCGTGATTGTTTTCCTTGCGGTGTATTCAATTTCCAGCTGATCGTATAGTTGCTTCCTATTATCGATTATGGCATCAGCAGTAATAGCAAGTTCTCTGCTTGCATCATAGCGAGGAAGACCCTCGTTGATGGATTCTGGTGTAACCCATTGTGCATGACAGCCCATTGACAGGCAATCACCGCGCCAAATATTTATTTCGTCTGCAGGATATTTCTGCAGGGCTTTCATCATAGGAACTATAATTTCACCAGATGAATATTCATCGTTCAGGTCAAGGATACCGGCAATCGCACTCAACATTTCGCCTCGCTTTATTTTATGATTATTGTTCTTTAATAAGAACACTCGGATATGATCTGATTCTAGCATATCCTTACACTTTTGTAACTACAAATCTGTTAATATTAGAGGGGATTTATACCTATTTTATCAATAAAGAAATAAAAAAATTCAATATAACATTCGTTTAAAAGAACACGGATTCTGAGCCGTGGTGTGGCAAATCCATAATCCGCCGTTACGTTATGCTTAGGATGTTTCGGGGGGGATAGGTCTTAGCAACCTCAGTCGTCCTCTCTTCAAAAAAACAACCCATCCCAATAGCCATGAGCCTAACTCTTATTCAGCTATCGTTCTCCGTCCCTCAGTATTAAGGATTTATCTCATGAATACTCATTCATTCGCAGGATTTCATCACTTTGGTTATCGTAAAACGAAATGAAATTGGACTAATTCGATCCTAAGTTGGCCATTTAAGGCATGCGGGAACGGAAGAAATAGTTGGAACATTCCTCCATTTTAGGAGGATGAACCACATGTGTTCAAATGACTTCTTCATCATCTTAGGCATCTGTACAGTCAAATAGTTATTAACCCACATAGCATGAAATACGATTTAATTTAAACTTCTAAAAAGGAAGTGGAATTCAATGTTCTTTATCCCACAACCACAGGTGTACATGAGACAACCGCAATCTCCTCCACCTGCATTCATCCCCCCAAAACCTGAGGTGTCTTATGTAGTTGACTGTTTATATGAATACACATATGTCTGGCTGCTGAATGGAGACAATTTCTGGTTTTATCCGACTCGTGTAGAGTACGGTGAAGTCTCAGGTTATAGGTGGAATGGAGCGTTTTGGATGTTTTATGGCATTGATCCAAGAATAATTGATGTCGTTGCGTGCCCCCCAATTCCTACCCTTTACTGAGATGATTATTGGGTAGTTACTACTTATTTTACTTACTTTGCACGACCTCCTGCCTGATTACAAGAAAAGGCAGCCGTTCAATCTGTATCGGCTGCCTTCCTTGTTTATTGAATTCTTGTATACGTTAGCTCAAAGAACTTTCTCATACCATGAACTTTTCTGCTTGAATCCCCTAAATACCTTTAGATTCATAACTATTTGCTTATTCCACGGGGGGGTCCACATGTAGGTCTTGATCACGCTCCGTTAAGACCCATCGAGTGAAAGTCACCTCCAAGCCAGCACGGGTTGGGGAACAAGTATAGGGACCAGCCTGATTTCCACTTTCGTAAGGAAAACGAGCAACACGAATTGTACGCCATCCATGATGTTCCGTCCTTGCCCGAATAATAACGGCATCCTTCATAATAGACGCACGTAATGTGACCTCTTCCCCGACCCACTCTGGCACACCAGCGAGCGACCAATCGGAATAACCATCTGTTACGACTGCCGCAAGATGAGGAATGCCGTCGTTAATTTCAATCCCGGTTTTAATCCATTTTCCAGGTCCATGATACAACATGATACCTGCCTGATCGTAAAGTTCTGTAAAGGATCCCAGCTGAAATGAAACCTCCACCGCAGTGTTGTTATCCCAATCCGCCAATAATGCCGCTCCATCCTCGAATTCAAAACCATATAAAGTCTTTCTCCAGAAATCCTTTCCCTTTTCAGGCACAACCTTAAGAAATTCTCCTTCACTTCGGGCAGAATGAGGTAAATTGATCCATGTTCCTTTGTCCCAGTTCATTCTTTTCTTCGTCAACGTTACGACCTCCTTGTTAAAAGAAGTGCTTGTCCTTAGAGAAAACAAAAATCCGATCACAACTGTTAATTTGTTCTTCAACTAAAACAAGTATTAATTTCCAACTTTCCAACTATTACAGTTTGCTCTAATCGTACCAGTACGGATTCCAAGTCAATAACATTACCACCGCAACCCACTAATTGATCTTCTTCCCACGTGCTCCAGAATGTAACATCTGGCTTTTTCAATCCTTCAAGATTTAAGGCGTGTATACTTTCTGGTGGAGAATGAAGAGTCATATTATTAAAGGATCTATGTAAAAACATAAATTATTCAAACCACTGCTTTGGTCCGATGATATGGAATAAATGATCACTATCAGTATTCAAAGCATCCTTTATACGTGAAATTGTAAAATCATTAATTGGCTTAGGTAAATCGTCCACATTGAAAAACTTACATTCTGTTACTTCCTTCGCATCTGGCTGTGGTTGCTGATCGTCGACCACCTTACAAGCGAAAACAAAATGATGCATATCATTAATGGGTTCATAATACACGCCAGTCAAACGGCCTACAGTAGCTTCAAGCCCCGTCTCTTCAAGCACTTCTCTCTTTGCGGTATTCTCCGCAGACTCATTTTGCTCAGATAGCCCACCAGGTAGTTCCCAGTTGTATTTTCCGTAGTTATGTTTTACTAAAAGAATTCGCCCTTCTGAATCCATAATGACCGCAGCTGCTCCTACAGACTTTTTTGACATATCCATCCCCCTAAATTTTTCTTGTAAAAATGTTCCATCTAAATAAACGATAAATGTTTTAAATTTGTTTCGGAATTAATTAAAGTATTCTGCTCGTTAGTTTAGTGACCTGGAATTTCTTTTTCCATAATATAATCATCCATTATGAATCCATTTCCGATATCTGAAACTTCTTCTCGTATGGTTCGAAAGCCCTTTTTCTTATATACCGCAATACTGGATTCGTTATTCCGATTGACAGTAAGCCAAATATGGCTTAAGTTTCGGCCTTTGCATAACTCTTCTAGGAATGCCATCGCTTGGCTAGCATAACCGTGTCCCCTGTGCTCCTTTCCGATATAAAACTTGCTCAGAAAAAGTTTCCCTCCCTCTTGTCTGACCGACAAATATCCTACCGCGGTGGAGCTATCTGGTTGAATTAAGAAATATTCGTAATTCTGATGAAGAATCTGATCCTTAATCGCAGGAACCGATTGATACTTGCCTAACATGTAATCTATCTGCTCGATTGTAATAATGGATACGTAATATTCACGCCATATTTCTGCCGCTAATTGAGCAACCTCTTCGATTTCTTCCACTCCATTAACGCGTGTAAACTTAAGACTCATGACATGCCCTGCCTCTCCCAAATCTTTTTGATTTGCTTTTCACTACAATATCATAAGTTTCAGCAGCAAGTCAGAAATTTTTCCATCTCATTTTTTGGTGACCTCCTCCTGCCATCCGTCGGGAATGTGATAAAGTGGGAATGAGATAAAGTTCAATTGCGTTTTTTATTTATTATGTGGAATAGTTCTACAACACCTAGGAAATAATGGAATCACGAAGGAAATGAACAGTTGATGGATTACTCTGCAACTTAAGGGTACGATCGTTGCTTTCACGCACTCCCTGTCTAAATCCTTGCAAAGCAGGGGCATTCGCATTAATAGTGTTGTTCCCGGAACAATCTGGGCTCCGCTCATCCCGGCTTCTTTCCCAGCGGATCAAGTGTTTCCGGGCAATTTATTCATGTCACTGGTAAAGTAGTTATGAACGGATAAGATGAAGATGGAGCGTAACAAAATGACGAATAAAATGATGGATTTTATCAAATACAAAGGGGTTGTATGGAAAACCCCATTAGCTGCAGCACTGTCATGGGAACTTGCGGAGTGGGCCGGATCTAAGCATCCTTACTTAGCTCCTCTGACGGTCATTTTGTCTATCCAATTAACCGTTGACAAATCCATACAATTTGCATCGCAGCGCATCGTGGGGACCATAGCCGGCGTACTTTTCACTGTTTCCATAACACCTTATGTCGGGTTAAACGGCTGGAGTATAGGACTTCTTCTACTTGTTGGGGCACTTATCGTAACGTGGCTGAAATTGGATCATGCAATAATGGTCCAAGTTGCTCTCAGCATTTTATTGGTCATGTATTTTCAAAGCAAGATGCCGAGCTACTCCCTGGATCGGATACGCGATACTGTTATCGGCGCCATCGTCGCCATCGTGATCCATATTATGATTTTCCCTCCCGATTCCGTTAACAAAGCCAAAAAAAAGATGATCCAATTCGCGGATCATCTATCCAATCATTTTATAAACACCGCTCTATGGGTGACAGAGGGCTGTTCCTCAAGTAAAACTCAAACTTTGCAATTAAGATTACAATCCTTGTTCCAGGAACTTCATCAAACGACAACCGAGTTGGATAAAGCGGAGCAAAGTTTGCGTTACAATCCACTCGGGACCAAAAAACGTAATGCTTTAAATGAATTAACCCGGCAAATGCATCGACTTCGATCTGGCCATGCCAATCTTACCGACATGATACGCGTTTTTACAAATTGGTCCGAAAGCGGCAATTTTGCCAAAGAGAACCAACGAATATGGGCCGATCACTTAAACGCGTTAGCGAAGCTTATCAAGGAATGGAACAACGTATTGGATAATCCAGACACGGTTACCTTGGTTTCCAGCGGATCCGCTCTTCAAATCAAAGCACCTGCTCATATGGCGAACTACCAGTATCAGTACCCGCTTGCGTTGTATATGCACGCCGAGCAAGTCATTCAAGATTTCCAAAAGGCGGATTTTTCCAATAAAATCCTGTAATCTTCAGCAGTATCCACATCCATGAACAGGTCCGGAATTGCAAAATCGATGCAAATTCCCGATGTTTCTTTTCGAATAAGATGTCTCGCCCCCTGATCGTTCTGCAATCGCAGAAGCTCTGGAAACATTCGCTGTGCAAAAATAACCGGTGGCCTAGCCAAACCTTCATAACTTGAAGCCACGAAACCAATGCTGCTATTTGTTTCAAAACGATTAAGCAGCTCATTTATCATCTCTTTTGTAATGAAAGGTTGATCCGCCAGTAATATCATCACGGCTGCCGCTTCCATCACTTGTGCAGCCCGTACACCGCATCGCAAGGAGTACGCTTGCCCCAAGTGCGCTTCAGAACAGTAAATAACGGACCATTTCCGTTTGATCGGGTCCCGGTAAAATCTGTTGTCCATCCAATCTGCCTCAGCTTCATTTGATACTACCAAAACATAATCCAAGCTGGAACTCAAAGCCGCCGCCAACGCATAGTTCCCCAAGTTCATAGGCCCCACTGGAAGTCGAAGTTTATCCGAACCCATTCGGGTACTTTGACCTGCCGCTAAATAAATGCCAACAATATTATTCCACCTCATAGATAACAGCTACTTGTTTTTCTATTTTTTCTAAAAGTAAGTATGAGTTCTGCAAGAATGCTAACAGCGATTTCCTCGGGTCCCTCTGCCCCAATTGCAAGTCCAACGGGAGAATGAACTTCCATCGGAACCGGACCACCTGATAGTAAGCGTTCCCTTTTATTTTTCGACCCGAGAATGCCGAGATAACAAAGCTGCTGCTCAGAAAGAAGTCGAACCAACTGCTGATCCCTCTTAAAATTATGAGTCATTACAACAGCATAATCGTAAGGTGTAAAATGAATCATCCTTATCGTTTCCGCAGGAAACCCCAATAATAAAGATTCAGCATCCGGAAAATAACGTCGATCACATAAGGCTGGTCTCCAATCGGAGACGATAACGGAAAAACCGGTGGTTGTTGCAAATGCGGCAAGTGGCCTGGCGTCCGGTCCTGCACCAAATATCAGAAGACGCGGTTTCGGATAGTAGGTATGAACGAAAACATCCGATTGAATAGAGGAGAGAAATCTCATTCCACTCTTGCACGAATCCTCGGACGACATCAAATCTAAGAGTGCCTGCGGAAATTCTCCCCTCCAGTCCCCAAATAGCTGCCTATCTCTAGTGAAGAAACTATAATCGGTAACAGAACCATTCGAGCCGAATCTTTTAATGAGCATAACCTCAACTTTATGATCCAAATAATACTTCAATGTACATAAATGATCCACAAACTCATCATTTACCGGTTCCATCGTTACATGAACAATGCCGCCACACCCCGGTTCTTCCCCCCAAGAGAGCGGATCCGATGATTGCATGTCGAACACAAAGCTGCGAGTAATGCCTGCTTCCAAAATATTCGGCACACAGACCGAAAGTTCAGCCTCCAGACAGCCAGCGCTTAATACGCCTATTTGTGAACCATCTTCAAGGAACAACATCGAGGTTCCTTCTTTACGGTAAGCACTCCCTTCCACTTGGGTAATCGTCGCAAGCACACTTCTTAAGCTGGTACGTTGAATGGTTTCCAAAATACGGTGTATTTCCTCCAAACTCGCCCCTCCTCAACGCCAGAGGGCATGGTAACCCATCATTATTTTGGTGTAAAAACGTCCTTCACTGCATGGTGAATTTCTTCATAGGACGTACATCTGCAAATGTTGGATTCCAGCCATACCCTAATGGTTTCTTCATCTGCATGCGGGTGAACATTCCACAAGCCTTCACAGTTTACAATAAAGCCGGGGGTACAGTAACCGCATTGAAATGCCTGATTCTGAACAAAGGCTTTTTGTACTGGTGAGTTCAGCAACCCCTCGATCGTTGTGATTTGTTTTCCATCGGCTTCCACGGTGAGCATAAGGCAAGATTTCATGGGTTGGCGGTTTACCAATATTGTACATGCACCACAGTCACCGTTCTCGCACCCGGATTTACTTCCCGTCAGTCCGAGTTTGTCTCGAAGTATATGTAGGAGTATATCCGCCGCTCTTACTCGAATCGTTCGCTTCTCACCGTTAACATCGAATTCAACAGGATATATAGCAGTATCGTTAGCTGACATGCTTCACCTTCTTTCCAATATATGTACCATGTCAGCCATCGTTTGTTTAAGTACAAATTTCCGATAAGAGGCGGAACCTTCCGCATTATGTACTAAAGGACCAGGAAGGCTGCCGATCGCCTGCTCCATTCTTGCTGCCAATGGTATCGAGGAATCGTTCAACGCCCGCTCGATTTGGGCGGATCGAAATGGGAATGAGCAGACCCCGCTGTATGCTGAGTGAATCTGATTATCTTTCTTAAAAGCAGCTACTGTAACTAGAGGATAGCCCACGTTGCCTATTTGCCGTTTCTTGTAATGAACGAACGGCAGCTGTAAATAGCCTCGGTCTGTTAAGGTCTGTACAAGAAATTCTCCATTTTCCAGTCTCAAATGTTGTAAGAATACATGGTGAATCGAGGCTTCTCTTATCCCTTGTATTCCTGCTATGACCATACGACTGTTAGCCAGCAGAAGCGGGAGTACGGCCTCCCTGTAATAAATGTTGCCGCAAATGTTTCCGCCCAGCGTAATCTTATTCCGAGCTGTTTGGTCGGCAACTCCCTGCGCCGTTTCACTGAGCAGCGGAAACGGGTTCGCCGCAGATAAAGCCGATAACGTGATGCAAGATCCGATAACGAGCGTATCCTTCTGCATTTCCATTAAGCTGCACTCCGGAATGGACTTCAAATCGATAACAGCTCCTGGTTGAATGGAGTTTGATCGAGCCCATGTGATGATCTCTGTCCCTCCGGCGTAATACATCGGTTTCTTCCCTTGTTTTTGTAGAAACTGAAACAATTCCACAGCCATCTGAACGGAAGAAGGTTTGTAGTATTCAAAGTCAAACGGAATCATGGATCGTCCTCCAGATCATCTCGGGTGTCAGAGGCAGATGATTAAGCTCAATTCCAGCGGCGATGGACAGGCAATTTGCCAATGCTGCGGGCATTCCTATCAAGCCATGCTCACCGATTCCGCGTAATCCGTAAGGCGCTTCCAAATGAGGCGTCTCGACGAAATCAACCAAGTACTCTGGTTGCTCTCCATAACGTATTAATTTATAGGTTCTAAATTGCGGATTTAATACAGCACCTTTGTCATTGAATAAAAAAGCTTCCCGGCTTGCAAAACTTAAGCCCATACTCATAGCACCTGTGATTTGGCTGCGGGCCATTTCGGGATTGATCACCATGCCGGCATCGATGACTGTTGCCGCTTTAACGATTTTGTATGTATATTCTCTCGTATTCAATTCCACTTCTACGGCTTGTGCGCCTACCGTCCATTCCGGACCGGGATTTCCTTTACCAGTTTCGGGATCTAA
Source organism: Paenibacillus sp. GCM10027630 (assembly GCF_042676305.1). NCBI lineage: Bacteria > Bacillati > Bacillota > Bacilli > Caryophanales > Paenibacillaceae > Paenibacillus > Paenibacillus sp. GCM10027630. Next base: position 221,019 of record NZ_JBHTGY010000002.1, read on the forward strand.
TGGTGTTAAATTACGCATCGCATAGCTCCCTCGTCCGATGACTTGACCACCAATGGTATTCCCATTCGGGGAATTAAAGCCGTTAGCGATTTTTTCAATTGCTATCCCCCTATCAGGGCGATTTTTAAAGAAAACCTTGCCCGCTCCGATATCCAAGTCTGTTGGCGAGCATTGCAATACGATTGCAGCTATGTTTTTTAACTGTACGATGGCATCGTCGGCTGCATTCAGAATCGCATTGCCAACTAAGAAGGTACTGCGGCTCGCTACCGTTTTCCAATGATAGGGATCGGTCCCGGTGTTGACTTCCGCAGAGATATGTATCATCTGATCATCCATGCGCAACCGCTCGGCCAAAAGTTGAGTTAGCGACGTCCTTGTACCCTGGCCGATTTCTACTGCACCACAAAGCAGATTAACGCTTCCATCGGGATTAAATACGATAACAGCTCCTGCTCCCGCATCTGTCGGCGTACTTGAGTTTTTCCAGAAACAGCACACCCCCTTCGCCTTGATGATATGGCCTTCGATTTCACGTGGCAGATGGTCGTCCCAATGGATTAATGTTTTCAATTTTGCAATGCACATCGGCAAATCTCCCAGATTACTTCTATCCAGTAAAGTTTGTGTCGGGGATGTATCCCCTGTCCCTATCGCATTATAAAAACGAAATTCCAAAGGATCCATGCCCACTCGACCCGCCAATAGATCCATCGCTCTTTCTATGACGAATGTCAGTTCCGAATGGCCGAATCCTCGAAATGAAGTGGAATAAGGATGGTTCGTATACATGCATAAAGAGTCGCAATGAACGTTATCGATACGATACGGTCCCGTGCAATCGGCGGCTCCAGCTCGGCTCATAACCGCACCTCGATCTGAATATGCCCCGCCATCAAACAGATACAAAATTTCGACGGCCATTATTTTCCCTTCTTGAGTGCATCCAAGCTTGATCTTAGCATCCAATCCGATATGGACTGGAGAAGAGATCATGTCCACCTCTCGGGAATTCACCAATTTTACAGTTCTTCCTCCTACCGCACGGGAAGCTAAAAAAGCAAGAAATTCCATTTGAATCGCAGCTTTTCCACCAAAACTACCTCCGACCAGTGGCGTGTGAACGATCACTTTATGAAGCGGAATATGAAACGATTGGCTGATTGCTCTTCGGATAACAAAGGGAGATTGTGAGGCGGAATGGATGACTGCTCTTCCGTCAGGTAAAATCTGTGCCGTACAGCAACGCATTTCCATTGCAGCGTGATCCGATTGCGGTAAAGTAACCTCGACCTCAATGGTATGAACGCTATTCTTCCATCCTTCTTCCATATTCCCCTTACGTATTTTTGTTCGGTTGGCGATATTAGTTCCCGGCACCGGGTAAACCTCTTCGCTCCGCTTATACTCGGCAAGATGCTCATGTATGAGTGGAGCATTTTCCTGAAAAGCATCGCTTGGAGAAAGGACAGCAGGTAAAAGATCATATTCCACTTTGATTTGGAGAGCCGCCATTTCTGCAATATACTCTTGTTCCGCGACAACAAGGGCGACGGGCTCGCCATAATATCTCACTTTATCAATTGCAATTGGTGGACGGTCTGCCAATGGCGATCCGGTCAAAATCGGGTAATTTTGTCCAGTTATGACCGCCCTTACACCTGGGATTTTCATAGCTTCGGACGAATCAATTGATTTTATTTTAGCGTGAGCATGTGGACTGATAGCGATTTTGGCATGTAGTAACCCTGGGTTTGTGAAATCATTCATATACTTGGCTGTCCCTGTAACTTTCTCCCATGTTTCCTTTCTGGGAACGCTTTTCCCAACCGATTGACCGATCTTGACCCCCCCATTTCTCAAATGATCTTGCAACGTTCAAATTCTTCATAGCCTATATATATACAGGACTCGTTGTCCATATTATTTATTTTAAAGAATGAACCTCCATCATTAGGACACCCTACATCATTGGATTAGCCTGCACCAATCCTTCATGCAAAAGGTCTTTGAGTGACTAATTTACGTCGGATGGTTAATGCCATTAATAACGATTGTTGCAGTGGAATCAAGTTCTGTTCCAATTGAAACTGCCCATTACTAAAATTAATTAAAGAGAGCTACCGCGAAGCTAGCCCCTCAACCTCATTGCTTATGAATAATTTAAGATTAAGAAAAACACATCAAATCATTGATACCGTGAAGGGTAAAACAATCTCATTAATATATTTTTAAGTCCATTTTTTTTCTTCAGGATTTCAAATGGTCGCATCATCTCGTAATCTTCATGTTCAAGCATGTGACAATGCCATACAAAAAGACCAGCGAAAGGATCAAATTTCGCGATAAAAGAGGTAACGTATCCAGCGGGAGCACGAATGGTATCCTTAAAGCCTCTTTCGTTAGGTTCAGGAGGAGTTGCCTGTCCTATAAACTTGAGTACTCCTGAGGTTTGGTAAAGAGCAACGTCGAAAGGCTGGCGCTCTAGAATTTGCATATCAACGACATGTAGATGTATGGGGTGGTCATCAGCCGACAGATTTAGTAATCGCCATATCTCAACAGTTCCTAAGTCCATTTTCTCGGATATACGATCATTCCACATTTTACCGTCAAGTAAATTCAACGATCTTCCATACTTATCCTCCACCCTGACGAGTGTTAGATCTCTTGTCTTTGTTGCCATTTCTCTAGAAAGGAAATCAATTTTCGTTAATTGATCCGGAAGTGAACTAGTATCTTTGCCTTTTAACGGAGTGGTTACTCTGAACTGCAACACATCGGTTGTTTCGGCGGAGGCATCTTTGAAGACATTTTTAAGAATGACGGTCTTGCCGTAGGATCGGGAAAAATCAACTATCACATCCGCACGCTCAGTCGTTAGAAGGAGGATCTCATTCATTTTCACTGGTTTCTCCAATAATCCACGATCGGTTCCAATTTGATAAAATGGCTGTCCAGAGTCCAGTTTGAATGTCATGGCTCGACTATTACAGTAATTTAACATACGAAATCGGTATTTTCTCGGTTCTACTTCAAGATAGGGGGATACTTTGCCGTTTACCAAAATGTAATCCGCGTCAAAAGGTGTGACGATTGAAGGATAAGGAAGACGATGATTGTTTTTATCAGGAGTATCGGGGTAAAAGAGTGATCCATCCGGGTTAAACGAGCGATCCTGAATCATAAGAGGGATTTCATATTTTCCCGTCGGTAGATTCAGGGGTTGTTCATGCTCATCACGAATGATGAAAAAACCTCCAAGTCCCGCATAATTGTTCAATCTTGTAATGCCCATTGTGTGGTCATGATAAAATAACGTAGTGGCTTCAAGGTTGGGATATTCGCATACTTTTCTTTTAAACATAGGTCCTATTTGTTCAAAGTTTCTTGTAAACCAAGCATCAGGGTATCCATCACTATGGTCATGCTGTTTTCCACCGTGTAAATGAACCACAGTCCTAACCTGTGGATTTGTTTTTTCTGCACCATGAATGGTCGTATCGATGGGGAGAAAATGCTTTTTGGGCAGATCATTTATCCATTTGACATATGTCGTGTGATCCTTCATCACGTCGAAAGTAGGGCCAGGGTACATTCCGTTGTAACCCCATAAACGGGTAGGCTTTAGATCACGATGTAGTTTTTGGGTAAATTCCCTCATGGTCACTTCATAATACAAACCTTTCTTGTGTCGTTTGATTGGGGAAATGGTTTTTGGAATCGGCAGGTTATCGACGAATTTTTGAAGTCTTACTTTTACGGGCATATGAGTAGAGACCTCCTCATGGTTAATACCTTAAGAAAGCATATGAACGACAAATGTCCCACTATGTTTAATTTTGGATTTTTCCTTAATCTATTCCCTAACAATTAGTGATTTTATTGATGCATCATCACTCATTCTGTAGGCTTGGAATATTTTTCTTGGAAACCATGAGACTATCCTGCCGGATCGTTGAACAGGCTACCACGTTCCGGAAGCCTGCGTCATCTTTGGCATAACAAACTAAATCTAGAGGATTAGGTGAACCGAATATTTCTAGGGTTGTTTTCTGGCTTACTAAGTACTTCAGTATAATGGTTTTTTAGCTTTTCAACTGATTTTAATTTACCAAAAGTTATTGTCGATAATATGACCAGAAGATGAAATCTATTAAGATATTCATTTTCCTTAAAGAAAAAATTCATCATTGTACCCCTTCTCCTTTTATGGACCATTTTACCTTATTAGAGTATTTCATATTTAATTTATCGAAATTTATTTCCATATTATACCACATGAAAAACTATGGACAATAGTAAGTATAGTTCATGTTCAGTTTAAGGATTCAGCCCGTTACTTCAATAAATAAAAGAGGAACTGCACAGCTGCAGATCCTCAACTATAGTTTTCCTTTAGTTTAACAAATCAAAATGATTACTTAGGTACCTTTAATTTTATTAAATTGCACCTGCATCTCTTGCCGAATAGAACGACGGGAAAATCGGTCGGTAATGTAATTCGTCTCTTATACGCGTTGTATCGACGATCATGTCCCATGGATTAAACTCTTGCTGCTGCGCTTCTGACGAAATTTCGCTATGATGAATCTGAAACAACTCCGCAACGGAGATCGGCGCATCGTCGGCAACATTGTAGATTCGGCCATCGATACCTGGATAGGAAGCTGCGAGCATCAGAGCTTGACTTGCATCCGCATGGTGTACCATATGGAGTCGTTTAGCAGGATTCCAATTACGCATTAACGGCAGAGCTTCCGTGATATGGGGATCACGCTCACCATAGACAAATGGAAGCCGTAGTATGCGCAGTCCTAACCCCTGTTCGCGCTGAAGCCGTAGCAACGCATCTTCAGCAGCAACTTTGGTTTGAGGATAAGTAGTCAAGGCCGGCTTCAAGTCGTCATCTTCACGGCTTGGTCTCGAATGATTACCGGAACTGTATACCCAATTGGTGCTGGAAAAAACAAACCTTGGTACATCCGCCTTCAACGCAGCGTGAGCTAAAGCTATGCTGCCATCGATGTTTGACCTTCTGGCGGTGTTCTCGTCTACACCACGGAACTCTGCTGCCAGGTGAACCACAACATCAATGCCCCGGAGAGCGTCAACATAATTGTCAGGCTGCAAAAGATCGCCTTCTAAAACTACAGCCCCTTGCTGGTGAAACCAATCCGCCTTTGCAGCGTCTCTAACCAACAGTTTAACGTGATGACCGCGCTGTAATATACGCGGAACAAAACGGCTTCCTACTTTACCAGTGGATCCTGTTATAAAAACGTTCATTTTTCAAATCCTCCTGCTTTTTTTTGAGGGTTACACTAGCAGTATGACAGAATGTGCAAGTGGTTTCCTTCCTGCGTTTATCGTATGATTGGAAGTGTCAGGATAAGGAGGAGTTATTAATGGAAGAGATTTCTTCCGGAATGTCGTTAGGTGAATTTTTGCGTTCGCGTCGAGAACGTCTTACTCCAGAAGATGTTGGGTTAGTAACCTATGGACGACGACGAACCCCGGGGCTTCGAAGGGAAGAAGTGGCCCAGCTTGCCCATATCGGAACATCATGGTATACCTCTTTGGAACAAGGCAGAAGTGTCAATCCATCTGAAGATGTATTAAATAACACAGCAAAAGCACTGCGATTGACTGAGGATGAACGTCAACATCTCCATCTTCTTGCAAGGCCGGTACAACAAGAAAAGCTAGAAGATCGGCAATTAAATGTAGGTTTGGAACGGACGATAAGGGCGCTTGAACCGAATCCGGCATTCGTGATTGGAAGATGTTGGGATTTGCTACTATGGAACAAAGCGGCTGAGTTAGTTTTCCAATTACCGCCATTTTCAAATAATATGCAGCAGAGAACCAATTGGATGAGGCGTCTTTTGACTGACACCAAGCAAAAACCGAACATAGAGGATTGGGAAGCCAGAACACAGATCGCGATTGCACGCTTTCGTGCGGATTACGCACACTTCCCTAATGATACGAGGTTTAAGGAGCTTATTGAGGAATTTATGCAGATCAGCCAGCTGTTTTGCGAGATATGGCCGCTACATGACGTTCAGGTCGTAACAGATTGCCATAAACGGATGTACGACCCTCGTATCGGAGAGGTGGAGTTTGAATATGTGACCCTGCAACCGCCGACCGATCCGGATCTGAAGATCATGATTTATACAGCTTCAACGGATACGGCTGCGCGTTTGCGAAGTTTAATGAGCACTCGGGAGCATAGATAAGTCACTTGTGATTTACGCTAGGGATATCACTCAAGAACCGTGATTGTACTATCCCGCCCGTTCGTATTATGAGGTCACCAGTTCTTTCTGGTAGACCTCATTTTTGTGTGGTCGTAAGATAGCGGTAGATAGCGGTAGCCGGGAATCGAACGTTTCTGCCCGTGGGACTTGGATCCCGAGAGCTATTCAGTTCATCCCCCTACTTGTTAAACCATGATTAGGCTGGTTGGGACAAGGATCCCGAATCACATGCGATACTGTGGACGACAAGAAGGTTAGGGGTTGCCAGTGAAAATAAGAGAAGGAGTGGTTTAATGAATCCTGTTATTGGTTTGGATGTATCTAAAGGAGAAAGTCATGCACAAGCTTTTTCAGATCGAGGATTTCCATTCGGAAAGACATTCCGACTTGAGCACAATCTGGCGGGATTAGCTTCCTTCCTCCGTTATAATCAAGATCTAGAATCCTTTACTGGTGAACGTCCGGCTGTTGTTTTAGAAGCAACGGGCCACTATCACAGTTCAATCATACAATTTTTAGATGAGCAGCATTATCT